>JAWWPL010000222.1:0-5180 GCA_033850605.1 Blastocatellia bacterium
GCGATCAGCGAATAGTCATACAGCACTCCCATCGTGACACTCCCTAAAAACCACAGCACTCCGTAAGCTGCATTGAACGCGCCAAACGCAGTCCCCCGCTTGTTCATCGACACCACCTGCGAAATCCCGGATCGGAGGGTTGCATCTTGCGCGCCCAGACCGGTGGCCCAGCACGCAACACTCAGATAGACACCTGTAGGCCCTCCCAAAAAACCAAATGGCAAAGCCAGCAGCGAAGCCAAAATTCCCAGCACGATGATTTGAATCCCGTACCGATCAAACAATCTGCCGAACAAGAGCGCGGTCAGACCATTCACCCCCATAGCACCCGCATACAGCAACGGGATTGTTTCGGGTTTAGTGAGCGAATTAGTTTGAAAGTGATAAGCGAGCAGAGGGAAATCAACAAAGCCCAGGGCCAGCAATCCCGCTGCCGCAACATAAATCCAAAACACTTTGGGTAGTTTGTCTCCACTGGGCGCCGGCGGTGGTGTGCCTTTCACCGGCCGGGCGGCGCGCGCAAACACCAGTGCGATGAAAGCGCCCACGGCCGGCAGCGCGAGCCACAGAAACGCCTGGTTGAAGTGATGCGTACGCGCCACTGAAATCGCCACGAACAAAGGGCCCAACACGGCGCCGGTCTGATCCATAGCGGCATGCAGTCCGAATCCTTTGCCGTGACCGACGACTTCAGTGGCTTCGGAAAGCAAGACGTCGCGGGCAGGTCCACGCAAACTCTTACCGGTACGCTCGGCAATAACCAGCAGAGCCGCAGCTTGCCAATTCCCCGCAAACGCCAGCCCGGGCACGACGATCAGATTTAAGAAGTATCCCAGCGTCGTGATCGTCCAGTAGGCGCGCGTCTTATCTGCCAGGCGCCCCGAGAAGTAGCGCAAGCTGGCGGCAATCATTTCCCCGAGTCCCGCAATGATCCCAACTTGCGTGGCGCTGGCGCCGAGATCTTTCAGCAACGGACCGATAACGCTATGCGCGCCTTCGTAAGTCATGTCTGCAAACAGACTGACGAAACCAAGAGCGACAATAAAGCGAAAAGCGTTTTTCCGTTCCTGCTTTGATACGTTCAAAGTGTTGACTCGATTCCGAATTCAGATCGCGACTATGTCGATTTGTTCGATGCCACGATATGCTGATGGAGAGGAAAAGCGATCCACGAACTCACACGAAATAACCCGAACCAAAAACCTCTGTTTCGTGCAGTTTCGTGGATCGTATTTGCTGCTGAATCACCAGCACACTCCCAAATGTGTGATGTGAAAACGATTCGGCCACCTCTCTCCCCGGACCACCGCCTGCAATTAGTTTTTCTCGAACAAAATTTCCAACACAGACAGTACCCCAAGGACCAACAGCAAGCTGACTGCTAAGTACCGCACAACTTCCGGGGCCACCCGATCCTGAATCCACCTGCGAATGCCGCCCCCCAGAAACGCGGCCAGCGCCCCTTTCGTGATCATGGCTGCCACCGCGCCAAGCCATATCACGAACGGGCGGTGATACTTTGCGGTGAGCGCCGCGGCTGTAATCTGACCGACATCGCCCCATTCTGACAAGAAAATTGCGGCGAACGAAACCGCCGCGGCTTTTGAGGCCCGATGTTTCTCGCGGGCCTCAGTCGGCCGGTCAGACTTGCGCCACAGCGCCACAGCTACGCCGAGAAAACTCAATGCGGTGATGGTTGCTACCAGCGACCGCGGCAATTTCGAAACCGCATCGCCGACCAGCACCGCCACTCCCATCTTGGCCATGAACGCCACGGCCATGCCGAACATGATGGGCATGGTGCGGTAACGGGCGGCCAGGATGCCGGTCGTATAAAGCAACTTATCGCCGACAATCTCGGCGACAAAGACTGCTCCGAAGGCGGTCAAGAGGATCAGAACCATGTTTTCCAATTGCCCTGTAAGCCGCCGCATTCTAAGATGCCGAACTCGACTTCGCAAACACGAGTGAAGCGGCGCTACGGAGGCTGGTAGTAGAGACTTCGGAACTATAGGCTCTGCATTTTGCTCTGTGTCAGAAGCCCGACCGTCAGGGAGGGCATTTTACTAGAGGAGCCCTCCCTGACGGTCGGGCTTCTGACACTATTCTTGCCTGGGTTCCGACTCGCCTGCGGAAGTACGGAGACATAAAGCGCGGCGGGATATCAGGCATACCGTATTCTCGGGTTCAACTATATCGACGTGAGCGAACTCTTAACAGTTAACGGCATCACCAAGTACTTCCACCGGCGTTGCGTGCTTGATGAGGTAAGCTTCTCGGTACGAAGCGGTGAAGTACTGGGACTGATCGGCCCCAACGGCGCGGGCAAGACGACGCTTTTCGAGTGTCTTGCCGGATTGATGCCGGCGGATGCCGGGACGATGAACAACAGAGATAAGATTCTGCCGCCTGCTCGCCGGAAAGAAACGCTTTTCTATTTACCTGACGCAATCGTGCCCTGGGCTGAGCAGACGGTTAGTTGGGCGTTACTCTTTTTCCAAAAGCTGTATCGTCCGGCTAAGCAGGACGTCGCCGCATTGATGCAACCGTTGCGGCTTGATGAAATCATGAAGTCGCGCATGTCCTCGTTATCCAAAGGCGAGCGAAAACGTTTGCTGCTGGCCCTTGGCTTGTTAACACCGCATCAGTTACTGCTGCTGGATGAGCCGTTCGATGGACTCGACCTCAGGCAGACACGCGACGTCATGACATTACTCAAGAGTCATGTCGCACACGGACGGACGTTAATGCTCTCGATCCACCAACTGGTGGATGCCGGACGTGTTTGTGATCGACTGGTAATGTTAAGTGGTGGAAAGGTTGTGGGCGAAGGAAGCATCGACGAATTACGGGCGCAAGCCAATCTTTCCAGTGGGGGAGTCGAGGAGATTTTTCTTGCGCTCACATAGTTTCACGCAACTCGTTGGCAAGGAATGGCGGGAGCTGTTTGCCTCACGTTCATATTGGCTGCTGCTCTTGTTGATGGGGCCGTTGGTTGGTCATGGGTTCATCACCGCGGTGGGTTTGTACGCCGAAGCCAGCGGCAGCGGTGGAGGCCCCTCAGCGCTGGCCCAGGGACTGACGCCCCTGGACGGAATACTTGTGCCCACGTTTGGCGCCTACGATCTGGCCGCGACCTTTCTGTTTCCGTTCGTTGCGATACGGATGATTGCAGCTGAGAAAGAAAGCGGCGGATTGAAATTGTTGCTGCAACTTCCGGGTAGCCTCGCGATGAAAGTCAGCGCTAAAGCGCTGGTGCTGATGGCCGGATGGATGGTGACGTTGCTGCCGGGCCTGCTCGCGATCGTTCTGTGGAAATCCTATAGCGGTCATCTTTACGCGCCCGAATTGTCGAATCTTTTGCTTGGTCATTTCCTGCGCGCGATGTTGAGCGCGGGCATCGCAGTCGGCGCGGCGGCAGTTGCCGAAAACGCAGCCAGCGCCGCAATCGTGACGCTGGGTTTTACAGTCGGGACCTGGGCCCTGGATTTTATCGCGGCCGGCCGTGGTGGATTTTTGCAGCAGCTCGCCGCGTATACACCGACGGCTACGCTGCGGTTCTTCGAGCACGGACTGCTCCGATTGAATGTTTTCGTGGCTATCCTCGCGTTCAGCGTGGCTGGTTTTGCGATGGCCGGAATTTGGTTACTTACCGGCAGCGCCTGGCGATTTCGTTTGCTAAAAACGCTGGCGTTGGCTCTGATTCTGACCGGCGTGGTTATTGGCGCCAACGGCGTGCGCGCAAGTTGGGACGTGAGCGAGAACCGGCGCAATTCTTTTTCGCGCAACGACGAAGTGGCCCTCAGTCAGATTCAGCAACCTTTGAAGATCACCGTCGTACTCTCCCCTGAAGATCCGCGCCTGGCTGATTACGAACAGAATATCCTGCGCAAGCTGCGCAGGGTTTTGCCGCGACTGGACGTTGAATATTCCAGCAGTGGCCGCACCGGTTTATTTGAGAAGCCCGAGGATCACTATGGCGAAATCTGGTACGAAATGAACGGCCGGCGGGTAATGGAGCGCTCGACTATTGAAGAAGTTGTTTTGGAACAAATCTATCACCTGGCGGCGATCTCCCCACCTGCGCGTTCAGAAGAGAATGCTTTTAGCGGTTATCCTTTGTCAGTTACACCGCGAGGGGCATCGTGGATTTTTTATGGTTTGTGGCCGTTGATAATGACCATTGCCTGGCTATTCAGTTCTCGCAGATGAGTTATGTCAAGATTGGTGTGATTTCGTGGATCGCCTTTTCTACATCCGGACGTACGATCCACGAAGTCACACAAACCGTAAAGGAAACTCGAAGATGAGCTGCTACCGATAGGCGGTCAGCGCGATTGCTACATAACTGAGGAAGCGAGCATGAGAGTACGAAAAATTCTAACACTTATATCGATTTTTCTCCTGTCGGCTGTGACATCTCAGGCCCAGCGCATTAGCCGAGGCGGGCCCTCACCAGCCGGAACCGTTCGCGTTGACTTGTCCCGCGAACGCCCCGGTCGCGAATCGACAAAGTTTCTCGCGGTCGTCGGCAACTGGTCGATCGTCGAGGACGGTGGCAAGAGGGTTCTGGGCGTTGACGGCCGATCATGGTTGCGTGGTCAACCGGCCGGCAGCCTGGCTGAGAAAGCGCGCGCGATCTACGGCTCGCGGAACGAAGAGTTCATCGACAATGTGAAAGCATGGGCGTACTTTCCCTATGCCGTCGCCAAAGACATCTCCGACTTTCATGACGGCGACATCAGTATTCGTTTTAAGATCGTAGCCGGACAGCTCGATCAATGCGCCGGCATTCTGTTCAATCTGAAACCGAATGGCGACTATCTGACCGTGCGCTTCAACGGCATGGAGGACAATGTGGTGCTCTGGACCTTTAATAAGGGTGTGCGCAAGTTCGTCAAGAAGGGTTCAGAGAATGTTCCGCTGGCCCGAAACCAATGGCACACGCTGCAAATCTCAGTTCGCGGAACCAACTTGCAAGGGTCTCTGAATGGCAAGCATCTGCTGGATTACACGCTGGCTGAACCCGTTTCGGGAAAAGTAGGAGTGTGGGCCAAGACGGACAGCGTCAGTTACTTTGACGACTACACGGTGAGCCGGTAATTTGGAGTGCGCTGACTTGTCAGCGCTTTCATACGGGGCGACTTGTCGCCGCCCGAGTTACGAATGCGGCTTCAGCA
>JAWWPL010000282.1:0-5360 GCA_033850605.1 Blastocatellia bacterium
CTCGACTCTTCGATCATCGTCATCCTCCTGACCGCGCACGGCACCATAGATTCCGCCAAGGACGCGTTGAGGCGCGGCGCTTTCGATTACCTGCAGAAGCCCTTCGAACGCGATGTATTGTTGGGCACAATCAAGCGGGCGCTGGGAAATCTCGACAAAATCGACGTTGAGATCATTTCCGCATCTCCAAAAATGGAGGCGGTTAAGAAAATGATTCTGAAGGTGGCGCGATCGAATTCGACGGTGCTGGTGCGCGGCGAGTCGGGCACCGGCAAGGAGTTGATCGCCCGCGCCATTCATAACCAGTCACCGCGCTCTTCCGAAATGTTCCAGGCTGTGAACTGTGCCGCGATAAATGAAAACCTGCTCGAGTCGGAACTCTTTGGTCACGAGAAAGGCTCGTTCACGGGCGCCCACGTCGACAAAAAAGGTCTCTTTGAAGTCGCCGATCGCGGCACACTCTTTCTGGACGAGATTGCCGAACTTGATGTCAGCATGCAAGCCAAACTCCTGCGCGCTTTACAGGAAAGAAGAGTCCGTCGCGTCGGCGGTACTTACGAAATACCCGTGGATGTTCGAGTCATCGCCGCCACCAACCGGGATCTGCGGGCCATGGTCGCTGACGGCCGTTTTCGCGATGATCTTTATTATCGGCTTAACGTTTTGTCCGTAGATGTTCCACCCCTGCGTGAGCGGCGTGACGACATTCCCGTGCTGATCGACTACTTCCTGAAAAAACATACCCGCAATACTTCGCGGCTGGTGAAGGGCCTGACGACTGAAACCAGACGGATCCTGATGGACTATGGGTGGCCGGGTAACGTGCGGCAGCTCGAGTCGGCGATTGAACGGGCGATTCTGCTTTGCGAAGGGGACATGATAGTTCCCGACGACCTGCCGACCGAAGTTCGACAGGAATCGCAGACCGCGGTGCCCGGGGGATTTAAACTACCCGCCGAGGGAATTTCGTTTGAAGAAGTCGAAAAAAATCTAATCCTCCAAGCCATGGATCAGACGGATTACAACATCACCAAGGCGGCGAAACTGCTCGGTCTCACTTTTCGCACGTTGCAGTACCGGCTGGAGAAATTTGGGATCAAGAGGAGTGACGGGAAAGAAGAAAAGGAACCAACCGAAGGATAAGGGGTGTCTAAACGCAAGCCTGTTCGGCTGAACTCGTTCAAGGACAAACTAATCCATTCGGAGGTCAATTATGCGATTCATCACTCTCCTGCTCCTGAGCCTCGTTCTGTTGGGCCTTTCAGGCTGCGATAACATGCGCTCGAGACCAAACGAGCAATCCACCGCGTCACAAACGGCGGCTAAGCATGATGAGGCGCAGCTGCAGGGTCTGGCTAAAACAGCTAACACGAGTGCCCAACCCATTGCGCCGCAACAAAACGTCTCGCTCAATCAGGCCGACGCAGCGAACACGGCATCCCAGGCAATTGAACGTAAGATCATTCGCAATGCGACCCTCACCGTTGAGGTAACGTCGCCCGCCGATAACCAGCGCAAGATTACTTCAATCGCGGAATCGCACCTGGGCTTCGTGGTAACTTCAGAAGCAACGCAAAGTACCAGCGAGGACAAAGCGAAACCCGAAGTGACCATCAATCTCGTCGTCCGTGTCCCGGCAGCACAATTCAATCAAGTGATGGAAGAAATCCGCGCCACCGCCACTCGGGTGCTTCAGGAAAAGATTACGGGCCAGGACGTCACTGAGGAGTTCATCGACCTGGAAGCCCGTATCAAGAATCAAAAAGCCCTGGAAGCTCAGTTTATCGAGATCATGAAGCGAGCCGGTAAAGTCGAGGATGCGCTGGAAGTCCAGAGACAACTCGCGGATGTTCGCACCGAAATCGAGAAACTGGAGGGACGAAAGCGCTTCCTGGAAAATCAGGCAAGTCTATCAACCATAACCCTCACCATGCAGTCGCCAACTCAGATCGTCAATGCGGTTGGGTTTTGGTATAGCATTAGGTCTGCCTTTGCGGACGGTGTCGATGTGGCGGCAGCGATCATCTTTTTCCTGATTCGTGCAGTCGTCGCGCTGCTTCCGCTCCTTATTTTCATCGTGCTACCGTTGGGATTGATTGCCAGGGTCGTTAGTGGGCGTGTTCGTCGTCAGCGCCTTGCGAGACAAAAGGACGAAGACATTGAGGCCGCTACATGAAACAAAACCCCATCAAGTTGTCCCGGTATTTCTGCCTGGTTCTGGTTGTTGCGTTCACATCATGTACCGGGGACACCCAGTCGAGCAAAGGTCCTTCTTCTCCCCCAGCGGTGATTTCTTCATCGGCTCAGGTCGTCAAGGTTGGTGCCGTTCCGGTCAACGTGTCCCAGAGCAGCCCCGTCGATGCGGTGATTGCGCTTTCAATCTCGCCGGGCTTTCACATTAATGCCAACCCGGCGACATTTCCCTATTTGATTGCGACGGAGGTTACTACCGAAGGGGTTGAAGGAATCCACGTCGGGACCCCAGTCTATCCTGATGCGATCAAGAAGAAATTTCAGTTCGCAGAAGAGCCGCTTGCAGTCTACGAAGGTGAGTTACCGATTAAACTGAATTTGAGGGCTGAAGCAAATGCCTCGACCGGACGTATGTCCCTGCCCGTTAACGTCAGAGTTCAGGCGTGCGATGAAGAGCAGTGCTTTCCACCGGCGACGATCAGAACGGCAATCCCCGTGACCGTGAAATGACGCAACGATGATCGAGCGCATTTGGATCATCGTGGCGGCGATTCTGGTAATCGTGGCGGCTACGTTCCTGTGGCGGAACAATATGTCGGCCGCTTTCGTTACAGCAACTCTGGGCGCGGTCGCGTGGTTCTTAAGTTATCGCGCGCAGATACGCGCAAAACTTGCAGCGACCGAAGTGGAAACCGAGGAACCGGAAATCGATGAAGACTCAGATGAAAAGTAAATTAATTATTCCTATTCTTTTTTTCTTAAGCTGTATCACAACGGTGAGCGCAGCCAACGCAACGCCTTCTGACGAATCCGAGGTTCGCGGCTCAGTCCAAAGGATTTTCGATCAATTGAAAGCCGGCCAATACGAAGCTCTCTACGATTCGCTGCCCTCATCCACACGTTCGCGCGTGTCACGCGATCGTTTCGTTAAGGGCCTGCAGGGCTCACGAAACATGTACCAACTCGACCGGATCGAAATCGGCGCGGTGCGCGTCTCGGGGAACCTGGCCGTAGTTGATACCGTAATGTACGCGCACATCCAGCAGCCGTTTAAGGCGGATGGCAAATTGGTTGTCCAGCAATACCTGGTACGTGAGGATGGAAGCTGGCGCGTCGCCACCGGTGATCGCGCGACGATTGATCGCTTCTTGAAAAGCAATCCTGCCTTCGCGCGTAAGTTTCCGATCAAACGAACGAGGGCGTTTGTGCAACAGAACGGTCAATGGGTGGAGGTTCCTCTGGGACAGCAGCGAAAGTAGACCGGTGCACAGACTTCAGTCTGTGATTTTTCCATTCCCGATGGACAATTTAATTTGAATGTAGCGCGAGCTGCGAGCTCGCGCAGACTGAGTGCGCAGGCTAGCAGCCTGCGCTACTTCATAATCTTCTTGATCTCTTTATCGAGCAGTTCCAGTTCTCTCTGTTTCTCGTTCACCCCGGGCCAATCAGCTGTCACTTCGAGTAATAGGCTCTGTATTTCAGTATCGATCGATACTCTCCGCAAAATGAGAGCGCCATAACCCGAGGTCAATTTCGACAATTTCTCGTCTGTAGCCTCCAGCATCTTTTCATTTCGGTTCTTAGAGCATCTTCAAGTTGGCGTGTCTTTGAGTTGGGCCAGTCGGCGCCGTACTCCGACACAAGATTCTCAAGTTCTGCCTGGACCTTTACTTTTCCTTTGAATCAGCAAGCTATAAGCGGGAGTTGTTCTGGGATCGACTTGCGGGCCGGCAGCAGTCTTCTGGGCAAAGGCAACGGAGGAAGAAAGGATGATCAATAGAGAGCAAGCTAAAAAGAATTGTTTCATTGGTATTCTCCTGTTCAGCTTCGAAAGACTAGACGCCAGACCGCCAGACCAAGGGCCGTTCGGCTAACTCGAGAGCAAATCCTCAAACGACAGCTGCGCATCATCAGTTTGCAGATTTCGCGGGCCGGAAATGCGCGGAACGTCCAGAGCTTCGCGGACGGCATCCAGATGAAATCGAATAATTCGCGGAGTAAGACGTACCGAAGGTATTCGCCTTTTGGCGGCAAGCCTGCGCACGGTAGATTCACTCACCTGCAAGACATCGGCGAGCTGCCGCGCGGTCAAAAATTCTTCCCTTTCAGACACAGGCCTTAACCCCCAAAACAGGAGTCCAAAACTAGTTACGTCGGAGTGATTCAATAGCGATGCAATATCGTAACGCAAAGACGATCTCTATCCAACTGATTTGCTGTTTTTTCTGAAGGAAGGCCAGCCCTGAGCCTAAGCTCGATGGTTAGGGACCAAAGGGAGTCAGGAACCGGAGATTTGAAAATACCTTGGAGTCTCAAATTTGAGACTTGAAACCGGGAATCCGAGATTTGAAATTTGAAATTTCAAATATGAAACGAATCTCAAATTATTTGGGCACTGGCTTGAGTGTCAATGCCACACGATAGACGGCCGCGCTATCGATCTCGACGTCTTTGGAAACGAGTTGTGCGCCTTCAGCCTTCGCTGTGACCCGATACTTCGCCGTCTCTGGAGAGAGTCGAAAGACAAACTCTCCGGTCTCGCCGGTAACGCGGGCGTCGATCTTCTGAACGGAGTTTTCAGATAGGATCCTGGCCAGTTCGATCCGCACGCCCGGAACGCTGCGTCCTGATTCCGTAAATACACTGCCGCGCAGGAAAGCGATCGAACCGTCATCGATCCCCAGAATCAAGTCATGGAGCGCGCGTGTCTTTCCGCCTTTGACCTCCAGACCGTCAATCGACCCCACACTCAAGCCTGGTTTGCGAAACTTCACGCCGTAAACACCGGGTACAATATGTGCGATAGTGAACTCGCCTTTCTTGTCCGTCGCCGCGCGCGTCACTTCGCGCTCTCCGTCGAGCAGGATTACCGCGACGCCGCCGGGAGACCCCTGCTCAACTCGGACCTTGCCTTTGATGGCTCCGGTCTTGTCCTGGGCCAAACAACCAACTGACAGAATCAGCAGTAATAGCATCGCAAAAGTTGTTTTCGTGAACATCATTACGGTTCCTCTTTAATTCAAGCTATCACGGACAGGCTGCCAGCGACCAGCTAACGCGCCGAACAGCGTAGGAAGCTAGGAAGCCTATCATCGCACCTCGCGTTGCCCACGCCAGACTTGGCACGCCCGATTGTCGCGAGCGTATAATTACAACCGATCATGTTA
>JAWWPL010000238.1:0-4586 GCA_033850605.1 Blastocatellia bacterium
GCGCCTGAGTTGCTGCGCAAGGAATTAATGAAGCCCTCCTGGAAAGGTGACGAGATCGTCTTTTCGTTTACCTCAGACCCATACATTCCGATGGAAGCAAATTATAAGTTGACGCGTCGCTGTCTCGAGGTATGCGCTGAGTTTCGCAATCCGGTGGGTGTGATAACTAAATCGGCTTTGATTCGGCGCGACGTCGACGTGCTCCAAAGACTCGCGCAGGAGGCCAGCGTCGGAGTTTACTTCTCGATTCCGTTTGCCGACTATGCTACGGCCCGGGCCGTCGAGCCTTTCGCGCCCTCTCCGAACGCGCGCTTCGAAGCGATGAAGACTTTGGCCGCCGCCGGCATCCAGGTGGGGATAGGCATCGCGCCGACGATCCCTGGCTTGTCCACCGACATTCCGGGACTGCTGCAACGCGCGAAAGACTGTGGGGCCACCAAAGCATTCATTAATATGCTGCGTCTGCCCGGCAGCGTCGCTCCCTACTTCGAACAACGACTGCGTGAGAAGTTACCGACGAAAGCCGACCGCGTGCTGAATCGGATCCGGGATGCGCGCGGTGGCAAATTGAATTCGAGCGTCTTTGGCGAACGCATGCGTGGCAAAGGCCAGTACTGGGAAGCCCAACACAAGCTGTTTGACGTTTATTCCAAGCGCCTCGGGTTCAACGAGCATCGCGTGGGCAGCGAACGCCACACCAGAATAAATACTTTCCGTCGACCGACCGCCCAGGGCTCCCTGTTTGGGTAATGGAGCGCGGACATCCTGTCCGCCAGCGCGCGCAGCGCGCTCAAACCGTAAACCATCAGTCAATTTTACCGGCCCCCTCGATCCAACTTAAATTGCTACCTCCTTACTTTCCGTAGGGGAACCAGGAGCGTGCTGCGTGCCCTAGCGGACAGGATGTCCGCGCTCCCGCTTTCTTACTCCAGCATTAACACAATTCCGTATCGCCTTAGCCTGTAATCGATTTATCATGGAAACCAAAAGGCATTGACCCTAAACTAACTTATGGGGTTGACTGAACCGACCTCAAGAGCGTAAAAGGACATCGCCTCGAATGTTTATTCCAGTCCGCGAACTCTGGTGGTTAGCCGCAGGCGGCGCAGGTTACGGTGCGCGTTACATGAAAATGCGTATCGACGCCGCGGTAGCTGCGCGCCGCCGCGGTCGCATGCCTGATCCCACTGGCGAGTTACTGCGTCTGCAAACCCTCTACGGTTACAATCCGCACTCTCTGGTCAGCATCGCGCCCGGAGCCATGCTCTGGTCATCACCGGACATCGACGGCGCCGTCATCTATGGCGAGTTCGGCCGGATCTGGCTGGCGGCAGGCGATCCGATTGCGCCCCTGGAAGACATGGCCGAGCTGGCCCGCCAGTTTGCCGTCTTCGCGAAGAAGAAGAATCGCGTGGTTGCATTCGTGCCGACCAGTGCGGAGTTTGCTCGCCAGGTCGTGCCGCGTGATTTCATAGCAGTAAAGGTAGGGGCCTCTCCTTACTTCGATCTTCAGACGTGGAACCCGCGCGGCGACTCTGGCAAGAAAATTCGCGCCGGGGTGAATCAGGCGCGGCGAGGGGGAGTGACAGTTGAAGTAATTCCGGAAGGCATCGACGAATTGTTGAAGAAAGAGACCGCGCAACTCTGTATGCACTGGCTCGGCTCGCGGCAATCTGCCACGACCTTTGGTTGGCTCGTCGCTTTGGATCCCTTTCTGCATTCCGAATACAAAAAGTATTTCGCCGCCAGAGTAAACGGCAGACTCGTAGGTTTTCTCGCCGCCAGTCCCATCCCGGCACGCCGCGGCTGGTACCTGGAAGATGTCTTACGCGAACCTGATGCCCCGCAGGGAACGGCGACTCTTTTGGTCGTCGAAGCGTTGGAAAACTTAAAAGCTGAAGGCGCCGCGCTGGCAACCCTGGGGACCTCGCCGCTGACCACCGATGGCCCGGTTGATGTGCCCACTGAACATCGAGTAGTTTCGCGCGCCCTGGATGTCGCTTCGCGAAGGCTGGGAGGTTTCTATAACTTCGAAGGCCTGCGTCGCTTCAAGGGAAAATTTGTGCCGAGCTGGTGGGAGAGCGAGTACGTTCTGGGCCAGCGTGGCGTCATTATGCCCCACCGCATAGGTCATGCGATCGTCCGCGCGCTGGTGCCGGGTGGCATCACGCAGATCCTCACACGCCAGGCCCTGCGCGTAATTCGTGGCAATAGCCCGACCGTCAGGGAGGGCTCAGCGGAAATTGTAACCAAATCCCTCTCGCCATCGTCTAAACCTGCGAGTAAGAAATAACCCCCCATCATGAAGCTGGCTCCTGGCTACGTAGGAGCCAAATGGTAATAGCCAGCAGTCCAGTCCATTTTGCCACCGCTCCTTTGGGAGCGGAATACGTTTCGCTCCTAAAGGAGCTCTTGCAAAATCAATATCCCTCGCGAGCCATAAACATCGCGAGCCTAACGGCAATTTCATTGAGACTTTGAGTATCGCTTGGCTCCCCCGCTGAAGGACTAATTTCGTGAATGTTACCGGACGACTCAAGCGACGATATCTCGCCTCGCGTGTCGCTCATCAATATCCTCAGGCGCTCTCGAGATTTGTTGCGGTCGGCGACGCCCGTTTGCATTTTGTGATCAAGGGCGCCGGCCACCCCGTCGTTTTGATTCACGGTAATCCCGGATCCTGTCAGGATTGGGGCAGGGTGTACGGACCCCTGGCGTCGCATTACTGCGGATTTGCCTTCGATCGGCCGGGTCACGGTCACAGCGACCGTCCCAATCACCGGCCCATCACGGTCGATGTGCAGGCAGAGATGCTGCACACGGCGCTTAAAGAACTCAACGTCGAGCAGCCGATTCTGGTGGGTCATTCGTGGGGCGGGGCCCTGGCGGCGGCTTATGCGCTGCAGTTCCCCGACGATCTATCCGGCGCAGTTCTGTTGGCCCCTGCTGTTTACGAAAGTGACGATGGGGTCTCGTTTCTGACCAAACTCCCCGCGTGGCCCGTCGTCGGCGATTTGGTGAACTTCTTGTTTACGCCACTGTTCGGCGCCTGGATCGTGAGAGAGGATTTACAGAAAGCATTCGCGCCCGATACGGTGCCCAAGCATTACCTGCGGCACGTGCTCTCGGAATGGACCCGGCCCAAGAAAGTAAAGTGGTACTCAGTCGACGATGCTTTGCTCAATGAGTCCCTGCCGAAATTCACCCCGCGCTATTCGGAGATTCGCGTGCCGGTGGTGATCGTGACCGGCGATTCAGACTTGATCGTCCCGGCAAAAGAGAATGCGCATCGTTTGTACGAAGCGCTGCCCCACGCCGAATTAATAGTGCTGGAAAAAACCGGCCACCAAATTCCCTTCACGCGTCCGGACGCTGTCATCGACGCGATCGATCGAGTGGCCGCCAAGAGCACTGAAAACGTCGACATCCCGCTCGCGAAATTCGGGGCCGCAGCCCGGCTGTAATGGACGTGGATCGCGGACATCTTGTCCGCCTTGAACGCGTAGCGCGAACAATTTTTCTCTCCGATGGTAGAGTTTGTAGTAGACGTTTATGGGCCAGCAACGATTCGATTCTTTTTGGCCGTTCAAGTAGCACAGGCTGCCAGCCTGTGCTTTAGTCGCGAGGTACAGGCTGGCAGCCTGTACTACTTCGTCTGACCTTCTTTATAGAGGACCCCTCGTTACTAAACCATGACCGAAGTTCCGAAAGGAGACACATGAAACTAAAGAGAGCCATCGTGCTCGGACTATTAATGATTTTTTCCATTGCCGGCCTGGCAATGGGTGGACAGAACGACAATCGCCGTCGCGAACGTCGCGAGAACCGCCAGGAGAATAACCAAATGCAGAACCGCAACCGCGGCGACCGGAACCGCGGCAAATGGGCTCGCCGCCATCGCCGCCGTCACCGACGTCGTGGGATGCGTATGTAGACGACTTTCAAACACGACAGAACACGAAAGGGTGAGCAATTGAGTTGGATGCTCACCCTTTCGTATGCCTGCCCTTAGAGATGTGCAAAGGGGTGGATACGAATCCCTCTAACCTGTCACTCGATCAAACTTTTTACTAGAGACCACAAGTTCACCTATAATACCCACGCGCCCGAACAACTTAATCGGCAGGAGGCACGGCGATGTTTATTCGAGATGTCATCCGCAATCGCGAGCCCTATTCTTTGCGCGCTTCGGCAAGCGTTCAGGAGGCGGCCGAGTTCATGGCCCAGAGAAAGATTGGCGCTGTGTGCGTGCTAGATGAGGAAGGCAAGCTCATGGGCGTCTTCTCTGAACGCGATCTGTTGAACCGGGTCGTCGTGCCGCGACACGATGCCGCGGCTATGCAGCTTGGCGATGTGACCAGTCCCCTGCGGGCGGTGATCCGTTGTGACGAGACGCCGCATCAGGCGCTGGAGCGCATGGAGCAAATTGGCAGTCGTCATCTGCCGGTGGTTGACGATGAGAAATGGGTGGGGATGCTGTCGATGCGGGACTTGCTGCGGGTGGAGTTGAGTGAACACAGCGATGAGATTAAGTTGCTGCATGAGTATATTCAGCAGTAAGGGGTGAGTAGATGGTGGACAGCCTG
>JAWWPL010000260.1:0-8019 GCA_033850605.1 Blastocatellia bacterium
TTCGCCGCTGCCCAGATTGGACTGGGTTGGGTGGTGTGGAAGTATCGCGATTCGGCCGCCGCCGCGCGCGCGACGTATTCACACGGAAACAACCGGCTGGAAGTCGTCTGGACCGTCGTGACTGCGATCATTTTTATTAGCCTCGCCGTGATGGGACAGAGAGTCTGGGCGGCCCTTCACCTGCATGCCGCGCCGGCCGGGTCTTACACCGTCGAAGTTGTGGCGCAGCAATTCAGTTGGAATTTTCACTATCACGGCAAGGACAACGTGTTCGGCCGCACGGATCCCAAGTTGATCGATGACTCTGCTTTGAATTACGTCGGTCTTGATGACACTGATCCAAATGCGAAAGATGACTCGGTCGTTTCGACTCTGGTAGTTCCGGTCAACCAGCCTATCGAGTTAATTCTGAAATCCAAGGACGTAACCCACAGCTTCTTTGTGCCGCAGCTCAGGTTCAAGCAGGACCTGGTTCCGGGGATGGCCATTCCGGTCCACTTTACTGTCAACAAGATCGGCAAATACGAACTGGCTTGTGCCGAGCTGTGCGGAATGAATCACTACAAGATGAAATCCTACATGCTGGTTTTGCCTGAAAATGAATTCAACGAACTTGTAAACTTGCCGCAGGATAAATTTCAGGCCCGCAGGGATGAACTGATGAACAAGTATCAATTACCGCAGTACTGAGTTTCGATTTTGCTTCTTTTCAGCTAGAGGAGAACACGATGGCAGAAGCAATTCCCGAAGTACATCGGCATCCAGCGCCGACTGGCTTCATTCGCAAGTACATCTTCAGTATCGATCACAAAGTGATCGGCATTCAGTACATTCTGCTGGCGCTGATGGCGGTGCTGGTCGGGTTGGTGATGTCGGTGTTGATGCGCATGAACCTGAGCTGGCCCGGAACGAACTGGCCTATCATGGGCACGTTGTTCCCCACCGGCGCGCCGGGCGGCGTAATGTCGCCAGAGTTCTACCTGTCACTCGTGACGATGCACGGGACCATAATGGTTTTCTTCGTGCTGACGACAGCGCCCCAGGGCGGCTTTGGCAACTACTTCCTGCCAATTCAGATCGGCGCCGATGATATGGCGTTCCCATTCCTGAACATGATGTCGTTCTGGGTGACGTTTGTCGGGTTCGTCGTCTTACTGTTGGCGATCTTTGCTGAGGGTAACCTGACGGTTGGCGGATGGTTCTCGAAGCTGGGTGAATCTTTTGCAGCCGGTAGCGGAACGGTGGGGCCGATAGGCGGCTGGACCGGCTATGCGCCTTTGAGCGCGCTGGGCAAAGTTGCCGGCCCGGGGCAAGGCGCGGGCGTTAATCTCTGGATTATCAGCATTGCGATCTTCTGTGTGGGTTCCTTGCTGGGCGCGCTGAATTTCATTACTACGCTACTTAACATGCGCACGCGCGGTATGACTTTGATGCGCATGCCGCTGACCTGCTGGGCCTGGTTCACAACCGCGATACTCGCACTGCTCTCGTTCCCGGTGCTATTGGGCGGTGGAATCCTTCTGCTGCTCGATCGGGTCGCTGGAACAAGCTTCTTCATTCCCGGCGGATTGTACGTGAGTGGCGCGCTGGTACCGCTGCATAACGGCGGATCGCCATTGTTGTGGCAGCATCTGTTCTGGTTCTTTGGCCATCCGGAAGTTTACATCGCGATCCTGCCGGGCATGGGCGCGACGTCGCATATTCTCTCGACGTTTGCCCGCAAGCCAATCTTTGGTTATCGCGCCATGGTGTTTGCGATTTTTGCGATTGGCATGCTGGGCTTCTTTGTCTGGGGCCATCACATGTTCATGAGCGGCATGAGTCCATACTCCGCCGTGGCCTTCTCGATCCTGACGCTGTCGATTGGCGTGCCTTCAGCAATCAAGACCTTCAACTGGCTGGGCACACTCTGGGGCGCGAAGATTCGCTTTACCACGCCAATGCTCTTCGCAATCGGATTCGTGTCGTTGTTTGTGGCCGGCGGGATCACGGGGCTGGTTTTAGGCCAGACTTCCCTGGACTTCTTTTTTCATGACACTTACTTCGTCACGGCCCACTTTCATCTGGTGATGGGCGTCGCCTCAATTTTCGGCATGTTCGCGGCTACCTATTTCTGGTTTCCGAAAATGTTTGGACGCATGATGAGCGAGAGCCTGGGCAAGCTGCATTTCTGGGTTACCTTCATCGGCGTCTATGCGATCTTTGTTCCATTTCACGCGATGGGTATGGTCGGGATGCCGCGTCGTTACGCGCAATTTGGCGAATATGAGTTCCTGAAGAACACCCACGGGCTGGTGCTCTTTGTAACCGTCGCGGCGATTATCACGGCCGTGGTGCAAATCGTTTTCTACTTCAACTTTTTCTGGAGCATGTTCAAGGGCAAGAAGGCCGGGGACAATCCGTGGGAGGCGACGACGCTGGAGTGGAACATTCCGTCGCCGCCACCGCATGATAACTTTGCCGGAATCGTGCCTGAGGTTTATCGCGGACCATACGAATTCGCCGTGCCGGGCGCGCCGAAGGATTATGTGATGCAGACCGAGCCAGGAGAAGCAGCAATAGGCAGTCATTAGCCGGAAACAGGGAAGACAGTGGCAACGGTCACCAGCACCAAGACCGCGGCGAAACCAGGGGTAGGGCCGGGTTGGCCGAAACCGCCCGGTAATAACGGTTCGAACGGCAACGGCCGAGGAAAGCATTTCGGTGGCCGCAGGCGGTTTTCGAAGGACACCTACCGCATAGCGGTGTGGATGCTGCTGGCGGCCATCGTGATGGTTTTCGCCGCGCTGGCCAGTTCTTACATTGTCTTGTCAGGGAATCCGGAATGGCAGCCGGTGCGAATGCCGCGAGCATTCATGCTCAGCACCGGATTGATCTTGATCAGCAGCGTGACGATGACAGCAGCTCGCCGGCAGCTGCAGCGGGGGCAGAGTCGGAACTATCAGGTATGGCTGCTCGTGACGTTACTGCTTGGCCTGGCTTTTTTAGCCAGTCAATATGCGGGCTGGAAGCAGTTGGTTAGCGCGGGGGTTTTTGTCTCAGGCAATCCGCACAGCTCTTTCTATTATCTTTTTACCGCGGTGCACGGCGTTCATCTGCTGGGGGGATTGACCGCCTTAGCCTATTTGGCTGTGCGATCAGGATGGGCAGGATGGGCGGGACGCGCGCTCGTCGGTGAGGCCAATGAGAAACGGGCGGCAGCGGCCGAAGCCGTAGCGCTCTACTGGCATTTCATGGATGGACTATGGGTCTCTCTTTTCTTGTTACTTTGGCTCTGGAAGTAAGGCAGTAACTAAAAAATGTCAGCAGCAATAATCGCAAATCCACCGGTCGCAGCGCAGCCGGGAAATAGTTTTCGCACCGGAGCCTGGGTGGTAATCGCCGGAATTGTGATGCTGTTCACGGCACTCACCAGCGCTTACATCGTGCGCTCTGCCTCATCGAATGACTGGCAGCCGATCTCGATGCCCAAGGTGCTTTGGCTGAGCACTGCGCTGATTTTGATTAGCAGCGTAACGATGGAAATCTCGCGGCGCTCTTTGAAGCAGCAAGGGAAGCAGAAAAGCGACGCGGGCTATGGACGCTGGCTGATGGTAACGGTCGTACTGGGTCTGGCATTTCTGGCAACACAGCTTCTGGCCTGGCGACAACTCGTGCGGCAAGGCGTGTACATGGCCAGTAATCCCTACAACTCTTTCTTCTATCTCTTCACGGCTGCGCATGGTCTGCACTTATTCGGCGGAATCCTGACCCTGGGTTATCTGCTGGTGCGGACCAGCGGGAAACGGAGCACGGTTGAGGGTGAACTTCGGCGCGTGGGCGCAGCTGACGCAGCCACGATCTACTGGCATTTTATGGACGGCCTTTGGGTCGTGTTGTTTTTGCTTTTGTTCTTTTGGAAGTAGCAGTGGCGCAGGCTGCCAGCCTGCGTATTTGAGATTACGCCTGGTTGTTTGTAATTGCGATGAATCGCAAACTGGCAGTTTGCGCTACAAACACTTTTGGAGGTGACTGGTGGCAACTGAAGCACAAGCTATTTCGAGCGATTGGGGCGGCGGCACACTGCCGTATCGCGTGGGCCACAGAAAGCTGGGCATGTGGCTGTTCATCATGTCCGATTCGCTGACGTTTTCCGCGCTGCTGATTGCCTATGCGTATGCGCGCACTTCCAACGTGTGGCCGACGCCCTTCAAGTTTTACCCCAGCATCATTTTTTCTTCAGTTATGACCCTGGTGCTCTTGTCATCCAGCTTGACGATGGTGATGGCGGTGTCGGCGTCGGCACGAGCGCAAAAGTCCGCGGCCCGCAAGTGGATTCTCGCTACGGCGTTGCTGGGCGTTACCTTTATTGTGTTGCATATGATCGAATGGCGCCATTTGATAAGCGAAGGCCTGACGCCGTTTCAGTTGCCGGCAGAATGGGCTGAGAAGTGGCCGGGCGCGTCGCCGCTGTTTGGCGCTACGTTTTTTGGCATTACGGGCATGCACATGTTCCACGTCGCCACCGGCTGTATCTATCTGCTGATAGTTTCCGGGCGGGTAAATAAACTGAAACATGAAGATGTGGAAATCAGCGGACTCTACTGGCACTTTGTAGATCTGGTATGGATGTTTGTCTTCCCGATGATTTACCTGCTGTCGATAGATATGACCAAGTGAGCCGCCCGAACTCTGTTGGGTTTGTTACGAGATAGAAGATCGCTTGCGCAGACAACGTCGTGACCCTGTTGGAGGACCTGAGATGACTGGACATGCAGAAACCGAAGTGCATTTTGCCGGCAGCAACAAGCTGTTCCTTTCGGTTTGGGTTTGGTTATTGTTACTGACCGGCTTTGAGGTGTTTCTGGGCTATATACAACTGCCGGTCGTTTACATGCTGATAATCTTGATGGGCGCCTCGATAATCAAGGCGGCGCTTATCGTGGCTTACTTCATGCACCTGCGATTCGAACGCCTGAACCTGGTTCTGACGATTGTGCCGGCCCTGGTCATCTGCATCTGTCTCATGCTGCTGGTCTTTTTCCCTGACAGTTTTCGCGCCCGGGACCTTCGTTCTCCAGCGCCGGTGCAGCCAGCCGCCGAAAAGCATTAGGATCTTGTGAATGAGCGACGCGAAAAAACTGTTACTACGTTCGGGGCTGGCGGCGTTGGCCGTGAGCGCGTTGCTCGCCGTTTCTTCGCGCTCGGCAATCGCCCAGTGTGCAATGTGCCGAGCCTCGATTGGACAAAACAGCCTGTTTGCCCGGAACCTGAACATAGGAGTGCTGGTGTTGTTGGTGCCGCCGGTCGCAATGTTCTGTACAATCTTTGTGCTGGCTTTCCGTTATCGCAAATCCGGTTGATAGGAAATCTCGTTGGACTTCAGGAGAATAAGTGGACGACCAAAGCCTTCTGGCAAACATCGACGTTGAGAAGCGAACCACCCGCGGACGTGCTTGTCCGGTTTGTGGGGGGAAGATCATTCCTTCTGAACGAGCGGTTTATCAGAACGCCGCTGATCCAACTGCCGTCTATCCGCTTTGGGAGTGCGAACGCTGCGGTTATCAGGAACTGGTTGAGCGAGCGCCAAAGGCCGCGAAGAAACACTGAGAGTGTCAGACAAACCTCAGTTTGTCGTTTCAACCGATGTGAGATTTGAGGTCGTCGACAAACTGAAGCTTTGTCGAACAAAACAATGAAGCGCGAAGAATCATTACTGAATCTGATTTGCCTCATCGCGGCGGCCGGCTTTTTCGCGCTCATCGCATACGACATTTTCGCGGGCGGCAGTATCATCAGCACCGACGGTTTGTTTTTTATCGTGGTGCCTCTGGTGTTTGCTCTGGGGTTCCTGGCGGTGCCGGCATTCGAAATTCTGTCGCGCCTGGTAGAGAAGAGAAAAGCCAGGGCGGGAGGCTCTGCTCCTCAATTGGCTGCGGCAGGAGGAGCTTCAACGGCTCGCCTGGGCAGTGTTCAAAGCGCGCCGGCCTTAAAGGACGCCAAGGGAAGATCGATGCCCCCGGATGTGAGCCGCATGGTCAACCAGATGAAGGCGGGTAAGGAAAAAGATTGATAGGGCAGATTCGACCTATCGGTCCTACATTGAAGATCTTTAATTAATGACAGACTTCTATTCGGCTCTCCCGCATCTTAATGCAACCTTGAACGCTTCGAGCTTTGTTCTCTTATCAAGCGGTTATTACTTCATTAAGCGTAAAAGGGTTCAGGCCCATCGCAACTGCCAGCTGGCCGCGCTGACAGCCTCGGTAGTGTTTCTGATTTCGTATATCGTCTATCACGCGCACCACGGAGCGACCAGGTTCCCGGGGCAGGGAATTGCGCGGCCTATCTATTTCACCATCCTAATCACCCACACATTTCTGGCGGCGTTGATTGTGCCCTTTGTGATTATTACTGTGCGGCGCGCGTTGCGTCGCGACTTCGCGCGCCACAGGGCAATCGCCCGGTGGACTCTGCCTATGTGGTTGTACGTTTCGATTACCGGCGTGGTGGTTTACTTGATGCTGTATCACCTCTATCCTTCACACTAGGACCAGCCGAGCGCTTCGAAATCCATGAGCAGCAACGGAAATATTGTTGGATCAGAGGTCTCCCCTCCGTCAAAGCGTCGGCGCGCTTCTTTGCCGCTGATTATCGTGGCGGCGTTATTTATCATCGTGCCGTTTCTTACCTGGTACGGCACCTGGTTTGGTAGAGACCTTTCGGATCAGGACATAGCTTCGTATCTGGCTGACGAGAAGAATCCGCGCCACATTCAACATGCATTGTCCCGGGTTGAAGAACGAATCGAGCGCGGAGATCCGTCAGCCAGAAAGTTCTATCCGCAGATTATCGCGCTCGCCAAAAGTCCGACCGGTGAGATTCGCAAGACTGCCGCCTGGGTGATGGGCCAGGATAATAAATCAGAGGAGTTTCATCTGGCATTGGTTTCTCTACTCAGTGACAGCGACCCGCTCGTGCGTCGCAACGCTGCGTTGCAGTTGGTGCGGTTCGGCGATGGCTCCGGGCGGCCGGAGTTACGTTCAATGCTGCAATCCTTTGAGGCGAAAACAACGATCGCGGGCAGCGTGGTAAGTCTTTTATCTCAGGGAACCCGGATAAAGTCCGGAGGCTTGCTGGCAAGAATTCGCGATACCTCGAATGTCGTGCAAGAGTTTCGTTCACCAGTTGATGGCGCCATCGGACTTTTGGCGGTAAAGGAAGGAGACACAGTGGCCGCGGGGCAGACCATCGCCCGGCTGACACCCGACCGGTCAACTGTCAACGATGCGCTGCAGGCGCTCGCTTACGTCGGTACCAGGGACGACTTGCTGGACATTGAGTCGTGCGCGCACAGAGACGCCAGTGCAGAGACAACTCAGCAGGCAGCGGCAGCGGCAAAAGCTATTAAGAGCCGGCTAAATTAACCGGCGGCAGCGGCGGGCGGCGGCTCGGGAGGCAAGTCCGGCAAAACGATGCCATGAACTGCTTCCCAATCGTCGGTAGGAATCATGTCAATAGCATCCCAGGGACAACCGTCGAGGAACGCTCCATCGGGTCCCTTACTCGTACACTTCTGACATCCAATACAGAGATAGGGATCGACTTCGATACGACCGAACGGCGGGTGATCCTCGTCCGTGATCCAGAACATACAGGCTTCGATAGGACAGTATTCGATGCAAGCCGGTGAGCCTGCGCATCCGGTGCAACAGTCAGTGGTAATGGCGAGGATCCGCGGCCTCTTCTTGCGCGCTGCTTTGCCGTCACCCTCCGACATCGGCCATTCTTTCTCTACAATGTCGAACACTTTTGTGTCTGGCTCCAGTCCTTCACGATTTGGTATATCGGGATCGCTGTTACCTTAACACAGCTCCGCACTGCGCTCAACGACTTAGAGATCAGGTGGAGGGTCAAAAGTGTCGGGGCATTAGCCCGACCGTGAGGGAGGGCTTCCAGGTACTTTAATGAGCCCTCCCAAATGAAAACTCCGAAATTGCGTTGCCGTGATCTTTCCGTTCGCTAACCGTGCCAGGCCGC
>JAWWPL010000275.1:0-6296 GCA_033850605.1 Blastocatellia bacterium
TACCCAGGGTAGCCGAAGCGGCGACCCGGGGCTGGAGGCCGTTGCCCCGTGTTGGGGCATAACTGGGAACCTGTCGTAGTCGTCAGGGGAAATCGGACTTTTGACGCAAAGCCGTGCTCTGAGGCGTAGGTATGAGTCGATTGGTGCCGTGCCTCCGTCGAGTGATGACATGAAGAAGCTATTTATGGCAACTTATCCAGTGGGCGGGGCGGACTTTGCGAAGCTAATCTCCTGATGTTTTTTGGCGGGCTTTGCTGAGCGTCTGGCGCCGCAGATTATTGGCAAGACTAAGTTCAACCGAAAATGAAACCAAATGAGCTGACGTTTTTGAGATATCGCGCGGTTGTGTTCTGGATTGCCTTACTGGGCCTTGTCAGTTACGGGTCATTGAGTAACCTTGGGATCCCGGCTCGCGTTGGTCAGGCGTCTGCAATCGATTTGACTCCGCATTGTGCGCCGACGCCACGAGCGACCCGGCCGCGAACGGTCCTGCAACCGGCTGCGTCACTGCCTGGTCTCGGGCCGGGCGCAAGTCTGCACGGCAAGCGGCCCTTCCCTCCCGACAATCCCTGGAACCAGGACATTTCCAACTCGCCCGTGGATCCGAACTCGGCGAATTTGATTAAGAGCATTGGCGTTGATGACCGGCTGCATCCTGACTTTGGTACGGTCTGGAATGGGGCGCCTAACGGTATTCCTTATGTCGTGGTCGCGGGAACGCAGCCGATGGTGCCGGTGAGTTTTCGATCCTACGGGGGAGAGAGCGATCCGGGGCCTTATCCGGTACCGCGCGATGCGCCGATTGAAGGGGGGCCAAACGGGAAAGGCGATCGGCACGTGCTGGTCGTCGATCGCGATCGATGGAAACTCTACGAACTGTTTTCCACCTCTCGGGTGAACAACGGCGCGAGCTGGCTGGCGGGCAGCGGTGCAGTTTTCGATTTGAATTCAAACACGCTGAGACCGGAGGGCTGGACTTCGGCCGATGCGGCCGGGCTGCCGATTTTTCCGGGACTGGTTCGTTATGACGAGGTATTCGAACAGCGTGAAATCAAACATGCGTTGCGCTTCACTGTCGGTCGATCGCGCCGGGCTTACGTTTATCCCGCCCGCCACTTTGCCAGTGGCGATCCGGATCCCAATCTGCCGCCGATGGGGATGCGCGTGCGCCTGAAGGCGTCGTTTGAAATTTCCGGGTATTCAGCGGCGAACCAGGTCATTCTGCGCGCGCTGAAAAAGTACGGAATGTTCGTGGCCGATAACGGCCCCGGGTGGTTCTTAAGCGGCGCGCCCGATCCACGATGGAGCGATGATGACCTGGGCATGCTGAAAAACATCAAGGGATTTAACTTTGAAGTAGTGCGAATGGGCCCGGTTGTGACCAGGTGAAGAAGCCTCTGAGCAAGTTCAGAGTCTGGCTCGGGCGCCGATGAATCTCCTTTAAGAAACTAACCACCGATGGACACGGATAAACGCAGATAAGGTCAAGAACCAGGCAGCACGCAAACAGGCACAAACGCGCAAGAGAGAAATGATTCATTCTCTTGTGCTGCTTTTGCCTTTTTGTGACTGGTGGGCTGTTGCCTATCCGCGTTCATCTGCGTTCATCCGCGGTTTCTCTTTTCTTCAACGAGTTCTCAAACTCTTGGCTGGGCAGCGGTACAAATTCCTATTCCGAACTTGACTCAAAGTTTACGCTCAGTCAGATCTTCACGGCGATCTCGCGTCGTCTCATTTCGAGTCCGGCGAAGAGTCCGGCGTCTTCTCCCCCAGACTCTTCATCATGTCCTCCAGGAACTTGTCGAGGGCGATTTTCCATTCTCCGTTTTCTTTGACGAACGGCAGCGGGTCCCATTTGTTCGTCTTCTCGTTTTTGACCTCGAGCGTCGCGGTGTCGCCGGTTATCTTCTCATTACGTGTCTCTGGCATCTTCTCGGATTTATCATCCTTGCCGAGGTCCTTCAGCATCTCGTCGGTAGTCTTGTTTTGCTCCTTGGCCAGCTTGTCGAACATATCAAGGGTGCCCTTGGACAATTGCTTCTTCAGGCCCGGGACATCTTTCTTCTGCGAAGCATCATAAAACGCTTTGAAGGTGGCAGTGGGTGTCGAACCGCCAAGCAAACTACAAGCCGACACCGCTAACACGACCGCGAGCGCGGCGCACAAAGCGTTAATCCTGCGGGTATTCATCTAGAGGGTCTCCTTCTTCTCAGGCAAGTTTATTTTCCGGCCGCGCTAATATACGTTGCTGGATCGGGAAGGGCAAACGAAACGGTTCCTGGTGTTTTGTTCTTTTACTGAGGTGCGGCTAAAGTAACACGCAGGTTGAACGATGGGCGTCGCGAAGTTAACAGACTTGAATACGGTTGTCCCCGACAGCAAGTACGCACGTGTGGAACGCGAGCGGCGTTATCTGTTGCCGGATCTGCCCGAAGGATTGACGCGCGCCGATCATCACCTGCAAATCACTGACAATTACATCACCGGCACGCGGCTGCGCATACGCAAGGTGCGCGATCCGCGAATCAACAAATGGGTAGTGAAGTTTACGCAGAAGTTCGCGGTCAATCGTGAAGATCTTTCGCACACGATAATCACGAATACCTATCTCAACGCGATCGAGGCGGAAACCCTCGCCATCTTTGAAGCCAACGAGATCCGTAAGAACCGTTATCCTTTCGAGTTTGGCGGGCGAAAGTTTTCCGTCGATATGTTTCTCGGCGATCTGTTTGGATTGGTGCTGGCCGAGGTAAGTTTTGGGACTGACGAAGAACTGAACAGCTTTTCGAAACCTGCGTTTGCGCTTGCGGACGTCACCAACAATGAGATATTCAGTGGCGGCAGGTTGAGCCAGCTTACTTTTGCCGACGTCCGCAAAGAAATTGAGCGAAGCGGATTAGTGTAGGTCTTCGCGGTGTCAGAAGCCCGACTGTGAGGGAGGGCCACTCTCCTGAGTTGATCGTTAGAATTGAAGTGGCCCTCCCTCACGGTCGGGCTTCTGACACTCACTCGCTCGACGAAACACACGAAGCGCACGAAAGTAAGGCCCACTCAATTGCGATAAACTGTACCAGATCTAGATAAATCAGAGACCGAGGGATTAAATTCAAATGCGAACCAGACGCCTCCTCCTTTTTCTTGCCATTGCCCTTATCAGTTTGGGTGCTTGTCGAAAACCTGCCGCGACTCAGCCGTCTGCTAACAGCAATGACGCGCCTTCGCATGAAGCGCCGGTGGGCGGCAAAGCCCTGGCCGGCGACAAGTTTTATTTTCGCGGCACGATTGCCAACAACCTCGCAATTGAAATGACCGTGACGCGTGATGGCGATCGATTGACCGGAACTTATTTTTATCCCAAGGTCGGGAAGAACATTAACCTCACCGGCACGGTTGATAAAGACGGGAACGTCGAGCTGAAAGAGTCCGACGAAAGCGGTAAGGACACCGGCGTCTTTAAAGGGAAGTGGAAACCGGCGACCGATTCACCGGATCCGGCGCTGAACGAGATCGAAGGCAAGTGGTCAAAGCCCGACGGCACAAAGGAGACTGCCTTTCAGGTATTCCAGCAACCCCTCGCATTTACCGCTGCCGTACGAGTCACTCCTAAGGTCATCAAGGAAGCAAACAAGGCCAAGCACTACACGGTCGATGCCGAGTATCCACAGATAGAAGGTGATGCGCGCTTTGATAATTTCAATCGCGAGGTTCGCAACCTGATTACCAAAGACGTCGCTGCCTTTAGGACTTCCGAGACCTCTGACGAAACAGACGCCGGCAGCGAGACTCCCGCGGAGACGTTGGATTCGACACTGGATATCGGGTATGAAATTCGCTATGCGACCGAAGACCTGATCAGCGTCGAATTTACTGAAGGGTCGTACGAGCGCGGCGCAGCGCACGGCAACAGCGGCACGACGGTCGTGAATTACGACGTCAAGAATGGCAAGAAGCTGGCGCTCGCCGACCTCTTCAATCCAAAATCAAATTTCCTCAGTCTCATCTCGGAGTATTGTCTAAAGGATTTGAGGGAGCGTTCGAAGAAAGACAAAGATGCGATGTTCGACGAGGAGATGATGAAATCGGGCGCGTCGGCAAGAGCCGACAACTACCGCGCCTGGGCCATTACCAAAAAAGGCTTGTGGATTACTTTCGATCCGTACGCGGTGGCGCCATATGCGGCCGGCCCGCAGCACGTGCTGGTTCCATACTCGGCGTTGAAAGACATTCTGAAACCAGACGGTCCTGTGTCCGCTTTGGCTAAGTGAATATTTGGAGTGCGGTAACTTGTTGCCGCTTTCTTAGGCCGCGACTTGTCGCGGCCAGATAGACCTCGCGGCGACGAGTCGCCGCTTAACAAAGCGCTCACAAGTCAGCGCACTCCAAATCACTTCTAACGATTGCGTCGATTCTTTTGAGCCACCACCAGTCGATACGCCTCGGCCCGTTTGATTCCCAGTTCCCGAGCCGCTTTTTTTAAAGCCGCCTTTGCGTCGAGGCCCTCAGACTCGAGTTCGCTAACTCTTTCGATCAATCTTCGCCAGGCAGGTGCTGCTTCTTCAGTTGTTGCGCTTTCTTCAATTCCTGCGCCGCTGATCAAGAGGACCATTTCGCCGCGCGCCGGCTTACCAAATCTCTGAATCAACTCGTGCAAACTGCCGCGCGCGATCTCTTCGTGGATCTTGGTCAATTCGCGCGCGACTGCGGCCGGACGATTGCCGAGCACAGCGAGTGCGTCTGCCAGGGTCGCGGCGATTCGGTGCGGGGCTTCATAAAACACCAGTGTGGCCGGCATAGCGCGCAGTTCTTCGAGCCGGGCGCGCCGAGCATTAGCACGCGCCGGTAGAAAGCCGGCAAAGAGAAACTGATCTGAGGGCAGTCCGGATGCAACCAGCGCGCTCACCAACGCCGTAGGGCCGGGAATGGGAACGACTGGAAGATTCAATTCGATGGCGGCATTGGTCAAGCGAAAACCCGGATCGTTTATCAGCGGCGTGCCGGCGTCTGAAACGAGGGCGACGTCCTTACCCGAGACCAATAACTTGCAGATCTGTTCGGTTCGTTCACGTTCGTTGTGTTCGTGATAACTGATTGTCTTTGTCTTGATACTGAAGTGATTAAGCAACACGCGCGTCCTGCGCGTGTCTTCGCAGGCGATCAGATCGACCTCGGCCAAAACGCGCAGTGCCCGTTGAGTAACATCTTCGAGATTACCGATGGGCGTCGCGACAATGAAGAGGGTGCCGGCCACGACGCTTATTGTGACATTCTGATGAGCGGGAGAGCTAACGGGGCTGGTAGGTCAGTTCGAAAGGGTAATAAGCCGCGGCCGCTTTGCACAAAGAGTCAACAGCTGGTCGAAGTGGACCGGTGAGAACATCTACGATCCGCATTGGTTGGATTGCTTAGAGAGATTTCGTGTGATTTCGTGGATCGTGTGCTTAGGATTCGGCGTCATCCGATCCACGAAATCACACTAAGTGCATCAGCGCGCCGCGACGGCTGACGGGTTTGCCAACCGCGTACCTGACCTACCAGGTCACAGGAGCGTCCGGAGGTCCGATGTCGATGGGGTGGTCCGGCGATACGTCCGCAACACCTTCGACCTTTCGCAGTTTTTCAACAACGTCATCGCTCGCGGTTCCCGTAATGGAGCCAATCTCGTCGAGAACCTGATCGACGGAGAATCCGGCTTCGGTCAGTTTTTTCCTGACATCGCTGATCTTTTCCGGTGACGTCGTGACGATCCATTTCTTGTTCTTGGCCATCCGGCACCTCCTAATTAATTGTACCCGCCGAGAGAAAATCTCCCGGCGGGTACAATGTTAACGCACCTGTGCTCTTTATGGCGCCTGGACAAGACCCGCACCGACACGTGTCGCTGGGAATGCCAAGTGTTTGGCGGACGCTTGCAACTTCCTCCAGAGGTTTATTCCCCGCAGCGCGGCAGAGGTTTCAGCCCACAGCGCGGCGCAGCCGGCCACGTGTGGAGTCGCCATGCTGGTGCCGCTGATGGTCTTGTACTTGATCGGTCGAAACCAGGAAGAGAAGACGTCCCGGCCGGGACCGGCAATCTCGACCTTGCCGAAGTTGGAGAACGACGATGGGCTCAGGTTTTGATCCAGCGAAGCCACGGACATGATTGTCGGCGAATTCCCGGGCGCGCCCGTCGACGACGCGGCATTGCCCGCCGCGGCGATGATTAGACAACCATTGTTCAGCGCGGCTTGGCCGGCGGCTGTATACGACGCCTGCACGCCGATCTGCGCGCCGAGAGACATCGAGATTACCGGACAGCG
>JAWWPL010000169.1:0-7403 GCA_033850605.1 Blastocatellia bacterium
GCTAATAGTCCCGATAGTGACGTTGCCGTCATTATCGATCCGCATGCGCTCAGTTCCTCCCGGAGTAGCGGCGCCGTTGCCGGTAGTATTGAAAGTGAGGTAAGTCCCATTGGCAGTATTGGTCCAGGGTTCGGAGGCCCAGAATGCGACCCGAGCTCGTGTTCCCATATAGGCCGAGGCTCCATAACCAGAAGCTCCAATGACCCCCATTAACTGATTGGCTTGCAGCGCCGACGGGTTCGCGGCAGTTCCATTTGCCCTCCGCACATTAAAAATTGCATTGTTTCCGAATGCATCAGCGAAGATGGCAGTCTGCCCCCCGTCGGCATCGGCAAAGCGAGCGACCCCGGTAGCGGGCGGTAAAATAGAGCTGTTTGATGACACAACCAGCTTCGAATCCGGCGTGGTTGTTCCGATCCCCACCAAGCCAGCGGCAGTTTCTGTAATGCCGGAGTCGCCAAGTGTGGCGTTATCCGTCCACTTAGCAATCCTGTTCTGTGTGCCGGTACCCGAGATCAGCGACTGGCCTGGATCGACGACGTTTGTTGTCAGGGTATCGGTCCCGGTCTTGCTGGCGCTGCCTGGCTTCGCTGGTTTGACGAGCAGAAAGCGCTCAGCGCGAATCGTGCCCGCAACATCGAGCCTGGCGTTAGGCTCTGAAGTCCCAATACCCAGATCGCCTGCCTCAGTTAGCCGCATTTGCTCTGTATCAACACCAGTAAAGAAATTGCCGATGCGAAAACTTAGAGCGCCGCGGCCTCTAATCATCTGGCCATCGGTGCCGTCATGCGCGATCACCGTCGTCGTTTGTGGCTCGTCTCCGGCAATGGTCCAGGATGAATTGTCTTCCACCGGGCCAATAGTCTGTGTCTGCGGCGCTGAGAGCGAAGCGGCCCGCTGCAGGCTTACTGATTTCTCCGCGACGTTGACGGTGCCGATCTTCTGGGTGATCTTACCGGAGACATTCTTGGCCGTGACGACGCAAACATAGATGCCGGCTGGCAAACGCTGTCCTTGACCGTCCTGTAAGTTCCAATCAAAGACGTTGCCGCCTCTGATTTCCTGATCCAGGAGTTTCTCTCCGCCGGCGGCGTAGACTTCCATGCGCATCTGCACGATAGAAGAGGGCGCAGTAATCCGAACTCGCTCCCCGGAAGCCGCCGCCGTGATGGTCAGAGATGTTCCCTGAACCGCAGGCTTCTCCTGGGCTGCTGCGCTCGCTATTAAAGCAATGATAAGTGCGGAAGCAAAAATGATCTGTTTCAGAGTGGTCATCAGTTGTCTCCTCTTGGATAAATGTAATTGGCGGTTGACTAACTAAATTGAAGTGATTGGCGTCCTTGCGGATTCATTTAGAAATCAAACCAGGAAAACGGTGCGTACTTTAGCATATACATGGGCCTACAATGGGCGCTGTAGAACGAGCGAACGATCGGCCCTTCACGGCCGAGACTTTAATTGGCACAATACCTACAACTACGATCACGTCGTCTTTGTCCAGGCGTGGAGTGACGTTCTTGTCCATCTTGGTTGAACTGAACTATCGCAGATGGGAAGGGAATCCTCTGATGAAGAAAAATATTGTGGGCGCCTTTCGATCCTGCCTTGTGGTTGTTCTGTTCGTCGTGATCTCATCACCCGGACAGGATCAGAATCCGCCACAGCAACTCGCGGAAGACGACGTAGTGCGCGTCAGCACGACCCTGGTGACGGTGCCGGTAAGCGTCATGGATCGCCAGGGTAGATTTATTCCCGATCTAACAAAGGAAAAATTTCATATCTACGAGGATGGCATTGAACAAAAAATTGCCTACTTCGACAACGCGGAAAAACCTTTTGCGGTCGCGCTCATGCTTGACACGAGCGACTCGACGCGATTCAAACTTAAAGATATTCAGGATGCCGCACTCGAATTCATCGACCAGTTACGACCGGACGATCGAGTGATTGTCGCGGCCTTTGACAAAAATACCGCTGTGCTGGCCGAAGCTACCAGCGACCGTAGCGTGCTGACGAGCGCGATTCGTCGCGTGAACACCGGCGGCAGCACAGGTCTCTATAACGCTATCGACGTAATCATTAATCAACGTCTCAATCGCATTCGCGGACGCAAAGCCATTGTGCTCTTTACCGACGGAGTAGATACAGCTAGTCAAGTTGCCACCTATGAAGGCACCCTGCGCTTCGCCCAGGAACTCGACTCGCTCATTTACCCAATTCAGTACGACACGCTTGAAGATCTCAGAAAACAAGCAGTGGAAATGAATGCTCAGATAGTGACTGCCAAAGGTGAAACCCTAGGCGTGGCCTATGCTCGGGCAGAGCGTTACCTGAGGCAGATGGCGGATAAGACCGGCGGGCGCTTCTACTATGCCGGAAACCTCAAAACTTTGCGGGACGTATTCAAGAGAATAGCCCAGGAGTTGCGAGAGCAGTACAGCATTGGCTATTACCCGAAGAGCGAGGGGCAGAGCATCGAGCGCCGAATCAAAGTGAAAGTCGAGGTGCCGGGGGCAGTGATCAAAGCTCGCCGAGGTTATATGTACAAGGCTCCCACAAGTCGGTTACCGAGAGTCAATCAAGCCGGTCAGTAGCGGTTCTGTTACAAGCAGTTCCTTTGCCACGCGTACGGCGCGTTTCGGGCAGTTTGCCTCCCTCTCCCTTTTGGGAGAGGGCCGGGGTGAGGGCTTAGTACCGCAGACGCGGAATTAATTCACCGGGCTTTAGCTCGTTTTCGAGACGAGCCACCAGTCAATTCTTCAACGCAGTTGATTCTTGCGAAGAATTCCTAAACGGATTGCGGGCTGAAGCCCGTAGCACCGTTATGGTTGCAGTTTGCGCTCAGGCCCTCACCCCAACCCCTCCCAAAGGGAGAGGGAGTCAAACTGCACCAGCACTAACTTTCTTCTTTTCGCGCATTTCCCGCTATAATGAGTCACGCTTGCAGTGATGTTTCGGGAGAATTCGATCGAAGCTGACTGTTTGGCGATTGATCGTCGCATGAGTGGTCGCGGAGAAAGAGCAAATAGATGCCCTATCTAAAGCCTGAGCGCCCCGAAAAAGTAACGGCGCCCTCATTGAAAGCCAGCAAGAAACGCGGCGAGCGACTGGTCTGCCTGACTGCGTACGACTATCCCACCGCTCGGATCGTTGACGAAGCCGGAATCGACCTCATCCTGGTTGGCGATAGCGTCGGCAATGTCGTACTGGGTTACGGCAACACGGTGCCGGTGACGCTTGAAGATATTCTGATTCATGTAAAGGCCGTTCGCCGCGGCGTGCAGCGCGCATTGCTGGTCGCCGACATGCCCTATGGTTCGTTTCACACCGGCGCGGATGACACCGTGCGCGCAGCGTTGCGTTTAGTTAAAGAGTCGGGCGCTGAAGCAGTAAAGCTGGAAGGTGGACTGAAGCGGGTCAAGCTGGTGCGGCGTCTGGTCAACGAAGAAATCTCTGTCATGGGCCATATCGGCTTGACGCCCCAGTCGATCAATCAGCTGGGAGCTTATCGCGTCCAGGGCAAGACGGCTGATGCCGCGCGCCAACTCCTGGATGACGCTTACGCGCTGGAAGAGGCCGGAGCATTTGCGATAGTGCTCGAGTTGGTGCCGCGGGAAATAGCAGAACTGATCACCAACAGCATCAGCATTCCCACGATTGGTATCGGCGCCGGAGTTCATTGCGACATCCAGGTACTTGTCTTCCACGATCTGCTGGGTTTGGCTTTTGGTAAGTTGCCACGCTTTGTGCGTGAGTATGCGAATCTGCGTGAGACGATCACCGATGCGATCACTCATTGGGCCGAAGACGTGCGCAATGGAAGTTACCCTTCGGAACAGGAATCGTATGGATTGCCCGCCGAAGCCGCCGCAGAACTCAAGATCGAAATTAAGAAAGTGAACAAGTAGGTACGCAGCCACAAAAAAGCACAAAAGGCACAAGCAAGGCTGAGATCGATCAACCGCGTTCTGCGTCGATTACGTCTTGCTGATCCTTTGCGCCTTTTGTGCGTTTTTGTGGCCGGTCTTTTATGGAAATCATCAATCGTCGCAAGCGTATGATGTCGGTCGCGCGTAAACTGCGCCGTGAAGAGAACCGGACCATTGGCTTTGTTCCCACCATGGGTGCGCTGCACGAAGGTCACCTTAGTCTGATCCACGAAGCCCGCGCGATGTGCGATGTCGTCGTCGTCTCAGTGTTTGTTAACCCGGCCCAGTTTGGTCCCGCGGAAGACTTCAACGCTTACCCGCGCGATTTGACGCGGGACGCAGGCCTGTTGGCCGAATACAACGTCGATTACGTTTTTGCGCCGCCGGTCGAAGAAATTTATCCGCCGGGGTTTTCTAGCTATGTCACGATCGAAGGCGGCTCGGAAGAACTCGAAGGCGCATCGCGGCCGGGCCATTTTCGCGGCGTCACCACGGTAGTGGCGATCCTGCTCAATGTGGTCAAACCGGATTTTGCTTTTTTTGGACAGAAGGACGCGCAACAGTCGGTGTTGATTAAGCGAATGGTCCGCGACCTCGCTTTTAATACTGAGATAGTTGTGCTGCCGATAGTGCGCGAAGAATCAGGACTGGCGATGTCTTCGCGAAACAATTATTTGGACGATGAACAGCGGCGGGCAGCGGCGGTTTTGCATCGATCGTTGTCGCAAGCCCGCAAGGCCTTCGAAGAAGGCGAGCGCAGCGCTACGCGTTTGACCGAACTGGTCCGGACAACCATTGAAAAGGAACCGCTGGCCCGGATCGATTACGTGAGTATCAACGACGCCGAAACACTCGCTCGGTTGGACAAGATTGACGATCGCCCCGCGCTGATTTCGCTGGCTGTGTTTGTGGGGAAGACACGACTGATTGATAACGTGGTGTTGGGGAAGACGAAGAAACACGAGGCGGCTGGAGCTTGAGGATTAATCGTGCCGATACCTGATTTTCAAACGATCATGCTTCCGCTCCTCGAAATGTTTAAGGATGGCGAAGCTAAGACACTTAAGAAGATCGACTCTGATTACTTCAGCGAAGAGTAGCACTTCCGTCCTCTATGTTATATTTTCTAACCTGAGGAGCGACGACCTGGGGAGAAGCTTATGAGTACTGCAAAAGAAGAGGCCATTAAGACGATTTCGCGGCTTCCGGAAGAGGTGTCTTGGGATGAAATCATGTACAAGATATATGTAAAGAGAAAGATTGATGAGGGTCTTAAAGCAGCGGATGAGGGTCGTACCGTTTCGCATGAAGAAGTGAAAGAGTTGTTTGGACTCAATGAAAATTGATTGGACCGACCCTGCAATTGAATCCCTCCGCAACTTACACGGTTACATAGCCAAAGACTCTGAAGTTTATGCAAGCAGTTTCGTCCAGCGAATAGTTCTCGCTGTTGAAAGGCTGTCGAATTTTCCGAGACTCGGCCGCGTGGTGCCGGAGGCTGATGAGGAGACGATTCGAGAACTCCTCTATCAAAATTACCGCATCATTTATCGTATTAATGGCGAGCGGGTAGAGATTCTAACGGTAATCCACGGTAGCCGTGACTTGGGTTCGTTTAGACCGGAACCTTGGGAGGTCGAGTAAGAGACGGTCATAATTAACTAATGTCAGATGCCCTCAAACAGAAGACCCACATCTCATTCACGCTTAACGGCGAAACCGCCGAGGTTGCTTTCGCGCCGCACAAGACTCTGCTCGAAGTCCTGCGCGAAGACCTGGCGTTAACCGGAACCAAGCATGGTTGCGAGTTGGGCGAATGCGGGACGTGCACGATTCTCGTCGATGGGCGCGCGATTCTCTCCTGCTTGATGCTCGGCCTCGACGCCGAAGGACGTGAAGTGGAGACGATCGAAGGCATGGCCGACGGGGCTCGGCTTCATCCGCTGCAGGTCACTTTTGCCGATACCGGCGCCGCACAGTGTGGCTACTGTTCGCCGGGGTTTCTCTTGGCCGCCAAAGAATTGATTGACAAGAAACCAAAACCCACGCGCGACGAGATCAAGGAAGCCCTGTCAGGAAATCTCTGTCGCTGCACCGGCTATATTAAGATCTATGAAGCGGTCGAGTTGGCCGCCGCGCGCGTGCGCGGTGAAGAGATGGAATTGCCGCGCGAGAGTGTCTATGGGCTGTGAATACAATCAGCCACAGATGAACACGGATTTCGCAGATGATGGCAAGATTAATCATTGGCTAATGTTATGTATTCCAAATCCGCGTCTATCCGTGTTCATCCGTGGCTAATTCCTGCACCATGAATAACAACGGCAGCAACGGGAAACCACTCAACGTAGTTGGTAAACCATTCCGCAAGGTTGATGCGCGCGCGAAGTGCACCGGCCAGACGAAGTTTGCCGATGACATCTTTCTGCCGCGCATGCTCTACTGCAAGATTCTGCGGAGCCACGAGCCGCATGCCCTGATAAAGAGCATTGATGTATCAAAAGCCCTGGCCCTGCCCGGTGTGATAGCAATCATCACTGGAAAAGATTTGCCGATTCCCTACGGCATCCTTCCGGTTAGCCAGGACGAGCATGCGCTGTGCATCGACAAGGTGCGCTTCGTCGGCGATCCGGTCGCGGCGGTCGCGGCGATCGATGAAGATGTGGCCTTTGATGCGATGAATCTGATCGAGGTCGAATACGAACGGCTCAATACGATCTCATCAATCGAAGAAGCAATCATGATCGACGAGCCGCGCATCCACGAGTACGGCGACGCCGCCAATGTTCATAAGAAAGTCTCGCTTGAATTCGGTGAAGTAGATGAAGGATTCGCGGAAGCCGATCTCATTCGCGAAGACATCTTTTTCTATGAAGGCAATACCCACCTGCCCATGGAGGAGCACGCGGCGGTCGCATATCTGGACACGGACGAGAAATTAACTCTTTGGAGTTCAACCCAGACGCCGCACTATGTGCATCGCGCCTTAACCAAAGTACTGGGCATGCCCGCGAGTCATATTCGCGTCATTGCCACACCGAATGGCGGCGGCTTTGGCGGCAAAAGCGATCCTTTCAATCACGAAGTTGTAGTTTGCAAGCTTTCAATGCTGACGGGTCGTCCGGTGAAGTGCACGCTGACTCGTGAAGAAGTTTTCTATTGTCACCGCGGTCGTCATCCGGTCCTAATGCACATCAAAACCGGAGTGAAAAAAGACGGCGCGATCACCGCGATGCACTTCAAGTCGTTTCTCGACGGCGGCGCCTATGGCAGCTACGGCGTCGCGAGCACGTTCTACACCGGAGCTTTGCAAACGGTCACTTATGATGTCCCGCGCTATAAATTCCAGGGCCTGCGGGCTTTCACAAACAAACCACCGTGCGGGCCCAAGCGCGGGCACGGGACGCCGCAGCCGCGTTACGCGCTCGAGGTCCATCTCGACAAAATAGCCGAGGAGTTGCGACTCGATCCGGC
>JAWWPL010000333.1:0-8598 GCA_033850605.1 Blastocatellia bacterium
GTATTTAACGATGGCATTTCCTTGATGCGCGCCTTAGACAGCGGCGATAAGAGCCTGGGTTCCCAAGCCGCGTTCACGCGGTTTGCCCGGAGGGTTATTAGACCGGGCGTTTTACGCCCGGGTACACCGGCGGCTGTCTAGAGAGCCCGTTTCAACGGGCTTAGTGTGAAAGCTTTAGCCAGGGGGACAATGCACCACGCTCCCGGCAATTGTAAGCCCGCTGAAGCGGGCTCGCTTATCTACAAGGCCGCGACCCCCAGCCGTAAAACGGCTGGTCTAGTAACCCTTCGGGAAAGCCGTCTGAAGCGGCTGCTTCTGAAATCAACGGATCATCTTTCAAGTTGCTTGAGCACCCTCCTGATGGTTCGGCTCCGGCCTCGATCCGCGCTTGATTGTGATAAACTGCACTTCTGAAGAAATGGGTCAGCGTTGCAGCTCACATCACTCTCCTGAAGGCAGCGCGCACACGTGCCTGCTAAGCAGTCAATCAAATTTATCGTTTTCCGGCTGGAGGTTTTCATGAAAAAGTTTTTCTTTCGTTGCTTGCTAATGGTTGTTCTGGTTGTGGGCGTGAGCGTCATCGTGTTCGCCGACACGATTCGCCTGAAGGACGGCAGCATCATTCGCGGCCAAATCGTCAGCTTCAAGAATGAACAGTTCACGATTATGGTTGGTGGCGGTTCGCGCGGACGCAAGAGTCAGATCACTGTGTACATGGAAGACGTCGATTCGATCGAGTTTGACTCAACCGGCAATACGAGCAGTGCGACCGTGCCCAACAACGATACAGTGAACAACAACCAACCGGTCTATCAGCCTCCGACCAACAACCAACCGGCAAACAATCAACCGACCTACACTCCGCCGGCGACTTCAAGCAATCAATCGGCTCCGCCGACCTTCTTTCAGATCAACGTGAAGGTGCGGTCGGACAATACTAGTAACGGCTGGACTAATACGGGATTGGTAGTGCGACGGGGTCAGCGGCTGCGCATTACCGCGACCGGCAGGGTGAATCTGGGCGTCAACCGGACGGCGACCGCCGACGGCCTGCCGAATATTCCCGACCGCGACAAACTAATGCGCAACCAGCCCACCGGCGGTTTGATCGCAGTGATTGGCGATGACAATGACGATTTCATTTTTGTCGGCCGCAGCCGGGACTTTGTGGCGCAGCGTGACGGGGTGCTGTTTTTGGGAGTGAATGAAGGCAACCTGAGCGACAATTCAGGACTTTTCGAAGTAGTCATCGAGGCCGAGGCCGCCAATTCACGATAGGTTTTGGAGTGCGCCGACTTGTCAGCGCTTTGGAAGGCGGCGACTAGTCGCCGCACTCCAAAAAAACCGCAACCCGCGGACGGGAAACGCCCTTGCAGAAGTCCGCATCAGAACCTTCAGGCCGGCGCTCAACAGCTTGACCGCGCTTCCGCGAGAGCCATATAGTCGCTGCTAGTTGAATTCGGCCCGCCTCGGTCGGAAATTAAGTTAAGAGTTCAACCTTCAGGTTGCCCGCATCGATAAACAAGCTAAAGCTTGAACTCAGAGCTTCAGTAAAGGATCGTAAAAATGAAAAGCATTACTCTCTGCCGCCGAGCTCTGATCGTCGGTGTCGTGTTTTCGTTCCTGGCCGCGCCGAGCGCGTCCGTGCTGGCACAGGCGCGGCGCCAGCCACCCTCATCCGATCAAAAGAAGAACAAACGCCCACCCGACCAAACTGAGGAGGAGAAGCAGAAGCAGGAGCCGCCGCCGCCGGAACTCGTCGGCAAACCACAAGAGGCCGAGAAGGTCAGCGTTACCACTAACCTGGTCAATGTTGACGCGGTCGTTTACAACAAAAAAACCGGCCAGCCGACGATGAATCTCAAGAAAGACAGCTTCGCGATCTTTGTCGATGGCGTCAAGAAAGACATCACTAACTTTGCCACGCCGGAAGCTCCGATTACTCTGACGCTGGTGGTGGAATACAGCAAGCTGGCTGAGGTCCTGGGTTACTACGGAAGTAACGGTATGGAACGCGGCCAGAATGAAGTCATTCGGCCCACCGCGATGTTTCTTTCACAATTCATTACTCCCCAGGACTTCGTCTCGGTTATTGCCTACGATATGCGGCCTACGCCGCTCACCGATTTCACGAATAATCCACAACGTATTCAGCAAGTAATTCGCTTATTGCTTAACAACAGTCCTGCTTTCAGCGAAAGCAATCTCTTCGATGCGCTCAAGCTGACGCTGATCGGTGGTCGCGCCGATTCAGTCGTACTGGAAGATTCCAAAGAGGCCAAGTCCGAGTACGCCGGAATGGTGGCAGTGCCGGGTGGGCGCCGGCGCGCAGTCCTGCTGGTATCTTCGGGCCTCGACACCTTCAGCAAGATCAATATGGATCAGGCCCGCAAGATCGTTCAGAACGCCGGCATTCCCATCTACATCGTGGGCACCGGCCAAATGTTCGTTAAGAAATACGGCGACAACATGGATCCCGGGAGAGGTACCGCCATACGCGGCATCCCCATCGACCGGATGACTTTCCTGCAAGCCGACAACACCATGAAGACGTTCGCGAAAGAGAGTGGCGGCGCATTCTATCCGGTAACTTTCGAAGGCGAGCTGCCCGACGTGCTGGGTTCGATCAATGCCATGCTGCGCAGCCAGTACAGTCTGGGATTCAAGCCCGACGACGTGGCGGACGGCAAATCACATAAGATCGTAGTCAAGGTCGACGTCGATGGTGACGGTCAATACGATGACAAGGCTTATGTGGTGAAGGCCCGCGAAATATACAACGCACCCAAGCCGGACGCAGCCAGTAGTAAGGCGGCCGGCGCGAAGCAAGAGTAGGCAGATGGCAGTAGCCCGACCGTGAGGGAGGGCGTAATGCGAACCACGGCGGAGATTCGAGAGATCGAGTCTCCGCTTTCTTATTTCTTTCACCGCTCCGGGCTGCTCAAGTTCACGCCCTCCCTCACGGTCGGGCTGCTGGCCGCTTACTCCTTTTGTATTCTGCTTGCTCTCACATAGGGGCCACGTGTAAAGTACCGTTCGTCATACCCCTACAATTCTCCCCGTTTTGCCAAACTAGTCGGAGGTCAGTAACTGATGCCGAGTGCCATAGACCCTGTTGAGGCCGCAGCCGCAGTTGAATATCCGGACCGGGTAGGATTTAAGCCTGACAACCCGTATCTCGAGAGCTTCCGCCCGTACATACCCCCCGAAGTTCGTCTGCGGGAATTGACGATACTGCCGCTGATCATGGGCACTCTGCTGGGCATGGTGTTTGGCGCGTCGTCGCTTTATCTGGTCCTGAAGGTTGGACTGACGGTGAGCGCCTCGATTCCGGTAGCCGTAATCTCGATCACATTATTCCGGCTGCTTTCGAAGCTTGGTCTCCGCGACGCCACCATTCTCGAAAACAATATTGTCCAGACGGCAGGGTCGGCGGGAGAGTCGATCGCGTTCGGCGTCGGGGTAACCATGCCGGCGATCATGATCCTGGGATTGGATCTGGAAGTCACTCGCGTGATGCTGGTTGCGCTGCTGGGCGGGCTACTAGGCATACTGATGATGATCCCTCTGCGCCGCGCGCTCATCGTGGCCCAACATGGTTACTTGAAATATCCGGAAGGAACTGCCTGCGCGGAAGTTCTAAAAGCGGGCGCTTCGGACGAATCGCGACAGGCTGCGGCCAAGGGATCAGCGCAGCACGCCGGAGCGGTAGACGAAGCTGAGAGCACCGGAGCGAAGACCATTTTTGCCGGCCTCGGAGTCGGCTTTCTTTATCAAGTGCTGATGACCGGATTGAAAGGTTGGAAAGACACGCCCGAAAAAGTGTTTGGGGCTCCTTTCAAGGCCGGTTCGATTTCGGCGGAAATCTCCCCGGCGTTGCTGGGTGTCGGTTATATTATCGGCCCGCGGATAGCTTCGATCATGTGCGCCGGCGGCGTGCTGGCTTACCTGGTCCTGATTCCCGCCATCAAGTTTTTTGGATCGGGAATGACCACAGCTCTGGCGCCGGGCACCGTGCCTATCAGCGAGATGGGCCCGTCGCAAATCCGTGGCGCGTACATTCTTTATATCGGCGCCGGCGCGGTGGCCGCGGGCGGAATTATCAGCCTTTTTCGTTCGCTGCCAACTATTTGGCACGGATTGAAAGGTGGTCTCGCTGATTTGCGCGGGGGCCAGGCCGCCGCGGCCAACACGCCTCGCACCGATCAGGATCTGTCGATGAAGTTTGTGATCGGCGGTATCCTGGCTTTGGTCGGAATGATTATGGCTTTCCCGCAGTTGGGATTGCAGGTCAACATCTTCGTTGCTTTTCTCGGCGCCGTCTTGATAGTCGCGTTCGGTTTTCTGTTTGTGACGGTATCGTCGCGACTCACTGGAGAGATCGGCTCGTCTTCAAATCCAATTTCGGGAATGACGGTCGCGACGCTGTTGCTTACCTGTCTGATCTTTCTGGTGTTGGGGTGGACCGGGCCAAATTACTACATCACTGCGCTTTCAATCGGCGGCATTGTCTGTATTGCTTCCTCGAATGGCGGGACTACTTCACAGGATCTGAAAACCGGATTCCTGGTTGGCGCGACGCCAAAGTATCAGCAGGTGGCGATTTTGATAGGCGCCTTTGCTTCGGCGCTAATCCTGGGACCGATTCTATTGGTGCTCAATGACTCGGCCACGGTCTATGTACCGCGGCTCAGCTTTGAAGCCGCCACCAAAAACGTGGTGGTGGATCCGGCTAAAGCGAGTTCTTTGCCGGCCTTCACCGATCAAATCAAGCCAACAACGCCGGGCAATTATCGGATTCTGAAAAATGACGCGGCCGCGCCCGTCGTTGCCGGATTGGATCCGGGCGAGTATCTGGTCGATAGCAGCGGTAAGGTCGTTTACAAAGTGGAGGAGAATTTCCCGGCCACGCTGAAGGTTGATCCGGCTCAAGCCGGTTCGCCGGAAAAACTCAAGGGTCCGCAGGCCAATCAGGATCCGGCTCTCTACCATCCGTATCACAAGACGGACACCGCAGGCGGTCCGGCCGGCCGTTACCTGGTTAACGATCAGGGCGTCCCGGTCTATCTTGCCGATCCGGGAATTAACGGCATTCATAAGACAAGACCGGACGGATCGCAGGTGACGAAGTACGACGCACCCAAAGCCACCCTGATGTCTTACATCATCAAAGGCATCCTGAATCGCCAATTGCCCTGGGGTCTGGTGCTGCTGGGGGTAATGATTGCCATCGTGCTTGAAATGAGTGGCATCCCTTCGCTCGCGTTTGCTGTTGGGGTGTACCTGCCCTTGTCGTCTTCAAGTCCGATCTTTATCGGCGGCATGATTCGGTGGGGCGTCGACAAGTACCTGCGGAACAAGCTGAAGCACAAGAAACTTACCGAGGATCAATTGGTCGCGGAGACTGACAAGAGTCCTGGCGTCCTGATGGCCTCAGGTTACATTGCCGGCGGTGCCCTGGCCGCGATCGTGATCGCGATTCTGCAGGGTGTGCCACGGCAGGGATTGGTGGACTTTAACAAACACGTCGAGGACTGGGCCACCGCCAAAAACCCACTCTTCGGTGGCGGCAACGCGGACCTGTTATCCATGATCCCGTTTTTAGTCATTATGCTCCTGCTGTACCTGGTAGGGCGCGAGGTTATTCTTCGTTCGAAGTCTGCGGGAAAAGCCGGCTAAGGTAACGACTGCCGGCCGGCGCAGACTGGCGGTCTGAGTTAGCTCGCGGATTGCGGAATGAGTTCCATGAAGTTAGAGGCGCGCTTGCCGGCAAAACCGAAAGCGCGCCTCATATTTCGTTTGCTAAAGGAAAGACAGCCCATGTTTCAAACTCGGTTTGGCGCGCGATCGACTTTTGTCTCCCTGGTTCTGCTGGTAACAATATTCTTTGGATCTCTATCCGCCACTTTTGCTCAGACACAGCGCACGCCTTCAGACACCGTGCGCGAATTCTACAAGGCCATGCACGATCATCGCTTCAAAGAAGCATGGACCTTGACGATCTATAAGCCGGCGGTCGAGGGTCTAAACGCGGAAGAGATGGAAGACCTGCGCCTCGATTTTGAAGAGAAGGCGGCCGCCATTCCGGATCCCGTGGAAATCTCGGGCGAACAGATCAGCGGTAACATCGCCACGGTCTTCGTTAAGGTTCCCATCAGCGAAAGCACGCCGCAGAACCTTTCCCAGCCGGTGACCTTAATCAAATCCGGCGGCGTCTGGATTATCGGCGACGAGGCCAACCAGGCCATCGTCAAGAAAGCTGGTCGCAGGTTCTTTCTCGATGCTCTGCTCACGCAACGACACAGCGACGTCGAAGACCTGCTCAAGCGGGTGATCGCGGTTCAGCTCGTGTATTCGCAGCAGCACGGCGCATTTGGAGATTTGACCGCACTGATAGGCGCCGGTTTGATTCCGAAAGCCGCTGCGGATCCAAAGGAACTCGGTTACAACTTTCGCATCACAGTATCGCCGGATGGAAAGACTTATGTGGCTGGCGCAGAACCCACTCGTTATGGCCACACCGGCAAGCTTTCATACTGGATGGATCAGACGGGAACCATTAAGAGTGTCGACATTGCCGGTAAGCCTGTCGGGCCTGCCAGGTAATCGGGCACAGTGACCGGGCGAGTAATCGTGTGTATAGATCCGGCGGGTTAATCGGGCAGCTGCCCAGGCATTTCAAATTTGAGATCTCAGATTTGAGATTAACTCTTGATACCGAGCTTCCACTGCTCCGTCTTGAGTGACGAAACCTTCAAAAACCCTCAAAAGCTCCTTGATTTAAGGCATTTGTCGAATTTCCAAAGCCGACTCCGGCGCCGGGCGCGGGTTTCAGTGAGAACCGGGCATTCCACTTTGAGCTTAAGAGGCGGCCCGTTTTAAGCTTAAATCGCCTGACCAGGAAATATTTTGTTGGCCTTATCAAGGCTAAACCGCTAAACTACAAAGCGAACGCCCTATGCGTTCCCCTCTTGCCGTTTCCCTCTCCAATAGATTCCAGTCCGCCGTACTCACTCGAAAGAGGTTGAACCATGCCAGAACTAATCCGTTCAGTAGTCTCTCGGATGCGGATCTATGTTAAGGATAGACGACGGTCGTCGCGACTTCGCGTGCGCCTATTGTTCTCGGTCTCGGTGTGTCGCCAGCCAAACGGCAACGGCTCGGCACAGCGCGGGCGGCCTTTGAAAGGACACACACGCGACCTAAGCATGCATGGGCTGGCCCTGAACGTGCCGCAAATTCATGTTGACGGCCATCATGTTGCCGCCGGAGGTAGTGAACTGGAGTTAAGACTTGAATTGCCCGGAGGGGCGATCGTAATGCGCGTAGCTCCCCGGCGTTATGAACGGTTGGAGGAGCCTGAACTCGGTTGCGCTTACCTGGTCGGTGTTCGCATCGTGCACATCGAAGAGGAAGACCGCCAGAGATATCTGGCTTTCATTGCCCAAGGACTCGAGGGTAAGTTCTGAGTCCGTCCGCTACCTGCTCAAAGACAAGAACCAAACCACAGATTCACACGGATACACGCAGATGGTTTTCATATCGGCGTTTATCCGTGTAAATCTGTGGTCGATTACTTGAATGCGAGCCAGCCGAAGACCTGCGGAACATGAAAGTTAGCTTCTTTAGTCCGCGTAGGCTGCCACGTGAGATAGCCGCGCCCAGGATCTAATCCAACACAGCGAAACAGATTGACGCGCCACTGTTCACCGCGTTGCGGCTCGTGAATCCAATGGTTCCAGGGAATGCGCATCCCGATAGTAACTCGATCCCGCTCGACCTGCGCGGCCGCGGTCATGTGTGACTGAAATTCCCAATCAGATTCGCGCTTCTCCGGCGTCCAGTGAATCGCCACATCCAACCATTCACCTGTCGGAGCCGCTTCAAACTCAAAATATCGCTCGACAACATGCGGATCGGGGGCAATGAAAAGCTCGCATACATCGCGATCCCACAAGCCCATCGTTTTCTTCGCTGTCTGCGGCGTCGAGCTGACAACTAACGGCTCGCCCTGACGACATAGGAATCGCACGTGCAGGGCCTTGCTGGACCAGAGAAGTCTGGCCTCGCAATGGCGAGAGACAGGCGCCATGTCGCCCGACCAGTACCGTTCGATCGCGACCGGATGCGCCTTGTTCCATTCACCGCTCTTCAAATCGCTGACCGGCAAATCGGTCGCGATATGATGTGCCCCAATGATTCTATCGTCCATCATTTTCCTTTTGTCTTACGTGCCGTAGGCCCGAGATGTTTTGGGCCTTATGAAGCCAGTACCACCTGCGTGAGCGGGTGGGCTAAGGACTCAACGCGCCGTCTTTATGAATGGACCCACCCGCTCACGCTGCGTGGTACTGACTCATTACGACGACAACCTCACTCATTAAATTGCACGCGCGGCGGCGGCAATCGATACGTCAACTGCTCTTCCTCATCCTCATCCTCGTTTTTAGCCGGTGTCAGCCGTTCAGGTTCTGAATACTGCAACTTGTAAAGCTTCCAATACAAGCCCTGCAGGGCCAGCAGGTCTTGATGCGTGCCCTGCTCGCGAATTTCGCCGTGATGCAGCACGATGATTTTGTCCGCGCGCTGAATCGTCGA
>JAWWPL010000295.1:0-5292 GCA_033850605.1 Blastocatellia bacterium
CTTTGCTCGTGGTGGCGCTCCTTGCTTGCTACATTCCCGCGCGCCGGGCAACAAAAGTCGATCCGCTGGTGGCTCTGCGGTATGAGTAGATCAGCTTAATAGGACCTATCGGTCCTATACCTTGAGACCAGAGGCACTGAAAGGGGCGTGATGTGATGCAAACACTGCGACAGGACCTGCGCTATGGCGCACGCATGCTGGCGAAAAAACCGATCTTCTCGCTCATCGCAGTAATCACACTCTCGCTTGGAATTGGAGCTAACACCGCGATCTTCAGTGTCGTCAACGCGGTGTTGTTGCGCAACCTGCCGTATCACAATGCGAAACAATTGGTTGTGGTGGCCTCGAGCAGTCCCAGTGGTGACCGTGACGGTCTCTCGGTTCCCGATCTCCAGGATTATCAGGCCCAAATGCCGGCGCTCGAAGACCTCACCGGCTTCCAGTCTCAAAGTGTGAACGTAACTGGAGGCGATCGCCCTGACCGCGTGCGTGGCGCATTTGTAACTTCAAACTTCTTCAAAGTGTTCAATCTCTCGCCTTTAATTGGACGCACCTTTGCTGAAGGCGAAGACCGGCAGGGAGGCGAGAAGCTGGCGGTTGTAAACGAAAAGATGTGGCAGGAGCGTTTGAGTAGCGATCGCAACCTGGCTGCGAAAAAGCTCATCCTCAACGGCGAACCCTACAGCGTGATTGGCGTAGTGGCGTCAACCTTCAAACAACCTTTCGATCCGGACGTCGAAGTGTGGATGCCGGTGCCGAACTATCCCGGCAATAGCGGAAAGCGCGACTGGCGACTGCTATTTGGAATGGGTCATCTAAAGCCCGGCGTCAATGTGTCACAGGCGCAAGCAGAAGCTAGTACCGTAGCCACACACCTGGCCCAGGCTTACCCCACCGAGAACGGCGGCCGTGGCGCGCGCGTCGAATACCTCCGCGACATACTGCTTAGCGACATTCGTCCGATGCTTTGGCTGCTGTTTGCCGCGGTCGGTGTGATCTTGCTGATCGCCTGCGCGAATCTGGCAAACCTGCTGATGGCGCGTGGACTCTCGAGGCAAAAAGAAATCGCTGTGCGGGCCGCGTTGGGCGCCAGCCGTTGGCGACTGATTCGGCAGTTACTGACAGAGACTACGCTAATCGGTCTGCTGGGCGGCGCCGGCGGTTTGCTTTTGGCGCATTGGGGCTTGTATGGCCTGCTGAAGTTGCCGCAGAACTTTGTGAACACCACTGAGGCCACGCTCGACAGTCGCGTGCTGCTGTTCGCACTGTCCGTGTCTCTGGTAACAGGTTGGTTGTTCGGTTTGGTGCCGGCCCTGCAACTTGCGAGACCTGAACTGCAATCATCTCTTAAGGAGGGCGCCCGCGGCAGCGGCGAAGGATCCCGTTGGAATCGCGTGCGCAGTGGTTTCGTGGTGACGCAAGTAGCGTTGTCACTTCTGCTGCTCGTCAGTTCAGGTTTGCTTATCAGGAGCTTCGACAAGCTGCTGCGAGTTAATGCGGGCTTCCGGCCAGAACAACTTCTTAGTCTTGAATATCGCCTGCCGCGCGCCAAGTACAAAGATCCAATCGCGCAATGGAATTTTCATCGACAGGTTGTCGAACAGCTCCAGCAAGTGCCGGGCGTGCAATCGGCTACGCTCGTGCGCGGTCTCCCTTTTAGCGGCAACGGCGCGACCACGCGCATCGTACTGCCCGACCGCGAACCGCCGGCGAAAGGAATGGAGCCGGAGGTGATGTTCAATACGGCGATGCCCAATTATTTCGAGACGATTGGAATCCCTTTGCTGCGCGGCCGAGTTTTCGGAAGCGAGGACCAGGCCAAGACTCCTGCCGTGGTGGTTATTAATCAAATGATGGCGCAGAGGTTTTGGCCCAACCAAGATCCCCTCGGGAAACAAGTTAAGTTTGCTCAGGATGGATCGACAGCCACCATAGTGGGCGTGGTTGGCGACGCCAAGCATTACTATCTGGAAGAAGAACAAAGGCCACAAATGTATGACACCTACAGTCAGGATTCCGGCCTTTTTGCGACAGTTCTCATTCGCACGACGGGCGAGCCGCTTAGTCTGGCTGAAGCAGTGCGTCAGGCGATCTGGAAAGTCGATCCCGATCAGCCGATGTGGAAAATCCGCACTGTTGAATTCCTGATGAGTCGCAGTACCGCTGACCGGAGATTCCTGATGGTACTGATGGGTATCTTCGCCTCGCTCGCGCTGGTGCTGACAATCGTCGGCCTTTACGGCGTCATCAGCTACCTGGTCAATCAACGCACACAGGAGATCGGCATTCGCATGGCCCTGGGAGCGCAGGTGAGCGACATCCTGCGCATGGTTCTAAAGCAGGCGATGGTTCTGGTACTAACCGGAGTGGCTTTAGGCCTGGCCGCGGCCTGGCTCTTGACGCGATTGATGTCTCGATTGCTCTACCAGGTTAGCGCAACCGATCCGGTGACCTTTGCGGGTATTGCACTGCTGCTAATTATCGTCGCGCTGCTGGCGTGTTACGTGCCGGCGCGCCGCGCGACGAAAGTCGATCCATTAGTGGCATTGAGATATGAATAGGTTCTATAGGACCTATCGGACCTATACCGCGGTTGAAAATGAAAACTGTAATCCAAGACCTACGTTACGGCGTGCGAACCCTATGGAAGAATCGGGGCTTCACCTTCGTAGCGATCTTCACGCTGGCGTTGGGGATCGGTGTAAACACAGCGCTCTTCAGTGTCTTCGATGCTTTTGTGCTGAAGCCCTTGCCGCTCAAGGATCCCGACAGCCTGGTCAGTGTCGGAGGCGTTACTGCCCAGGGTGAGGGGCGCAGACTGTTTTCATATCGAGATTATCGCGACTATCGCGATCAGAACAGCACTCTCTCTGACGTTATTGCCTGGAACAAAGTCCGCGCGACCCTCGGTGAAGCGCCGCCGCATCAGGGTGACGACGAATTCGCTGACGGCTATGAATATCTTTTCGGACAGATTGTTTCTGGCAATTACTTTACTGCTCTGGGCGCTGAGATGTCGCAAGGCCGCGCATTTCAAGCGTCAGACGACCAGCGACCTGGAGAGCAACCGGTCATCGTCCTCAGTTATGGTTTCTGGCAGCGCCGGTTCGACTCCGATCCATCGATCATTGGCAAGACGATTAACCTTCAGGGGCAACCTTTCACCGTCATCGGCGTAACGTCGCGCGAGTTCATCGGCACGCAGCCCGATGCCCCATCGTTCTGGGCGCCGCTGATGATGCGCGACAAGCTGATTCAGGCCGGCGGTTGGGGACACAAGACCTGGCTGACGGATCGAAACAGTGAAGTGTTCACTCTGCTTGGCCGGTTGAAACCTGGCGTAACTACAGCCCAGGCCGAGAGCGATATGCAGCTCATCACGAGCCGCCTGGCGCAAAGCTATCCCGCCGCTGACCGCAAAACCCAAGTCAGACTCAAGAGCTCCGCTACCTTCGTTACGCTTGATGACGAAGTGATGCCCTTGGTGATGCCGCTGCTGATTGGTTTTGGCCTCGTTTTGATGATCGCCTGCGCAAACGTCGCGAATCTGCTGCTGGCCCGTGCCGCGGGAAGACAGCGCGAGATCGGTGTGCGGCTGGCGCTGGGTGCGAGCCGCTTCAGAATTGTGCGACAACTGGTGACTGAGAGCCTGCTTCTGTCCCTGGCCGGTGGTGCGATAGGACTGCTGATGGCGGTTTGGACGCTTAGCCTCCTGTATCCACTCGTGCTTTCTTCATTGCCGTTGTCTGAGAACTTGACGGCCGGATTCTCTCTCAAGCTGGCGCCTGACTGGCGCGTCTTCAGCTTCACCTTGCTGCTGGCCACGCTGGCCGGAATTGGCGCCGGACTAGTGCCGGCGCTGCAAGCTTCAAAGCCTGACTTAACCGGCGCGCTCAAAGATCAGGGCTCGACGTTCGGCCAGAGCCTCAGCCCATCACGTTTGCGCAGCGCGCTGGTCGTCGCACAAATTGCGGTCTGCATGGCTTTACTCGTTTCCGCGGGGTTGCTGGTTCGGAATCTACAACACATCAGGACCATCGATACTGGAATGAACACGAAGAATGTGTTCTCGGTAGCGACGGGCCTAAAAGGAAATGAAACCGATCAGAAAGATATTGCGCGGCTTGCAGAATTGCGACGCCAGCTTGCCGATCGCCTGCGTGCGACGCCGGGAGTTTTGAACGTAAGCCAGGCTTATCAGACACCGCTTTCAGGTGGAATGGGGAATACCGCAGTCAGATTCGCCGATCAATCCGGCGACCGTCCGCCAGAGGCAAGGTTCAATTTTGTCTCGCCTGAATATTTTAAAACTCTCTCTCTGCCAATCACTCGGGGGCGTTCTTTTACCGATCAGGAAGTAAACGGGAATGCCCCGGTCATCGTCATCAGCGAAGCGACGGCGCGCCGCTTCTGGCCGGGCGCAGACCCGATCGGGAAACACTTCGGTGTCGCCGCCGGAGCCCAACAGCCGCAGAGCGATGTTTCTGACAAGGCAGCGGTTTCTTACCGGGATTACGAAGTGATCGGTTTGGCCCGCGACGCGCGCAGTCGATGGGTTTGGGACCAGGACGAAACATTTCTATATGTGCCGCTACCGCCGGCCAGCGCCTCTGCTCAGTACCTGATTGTGCGTACCGCGGGCGATCCGGCGACCGTGATGAACGCAGTGCGAGGAACGGCCACGACAATCGATCCGTTGCTGCGCGTCTCTGTGCGACGCATCGAGGATTCCTTTGCCTTTCAAATGGCTCCGTTCCAAGCGATCGCATGGCTCTCCGGTGCGCTGGGCGTGCTTGCGATGCTACTCGCAACAGTGGGCCTATACGGAGTGATGTCGTTTGCCGTGAGCCAACGGACGCACGAAATCGGAATTCGCGTGGCGCTGGGCGCGCGGGCCGAAGACGTCGTCAGAATGTTTTTGTTACAAGGGCTGCGATTGACAGTGATCGGAGTGATCTGCGGGCTGGCGGGAGGAGCGTTAATTTCGCGCCTGCTGGCGTCAGTTTTGATCGATCTCAGTTCGCTTGATCCGGTGACGTTCGTCAGCGTCTCTATTTTTCTAACAGCGGTTGCGCTGCTGGCGATCCTGATTCCGGCGCGACGCGCCACGAAAGTCGATCCGTTGGTGGCGCTGCGCTACGAATAGGCGGATGTCTTGCTCCCTTCTCCCTTTAGGAGAAGGGTTGGGGATGAGGGTTTTGTGAGCAAGAAATCTACTCTCTTGCGTGTGATTCGCGGGCGGCAGTGGCATTGAAAGACAATTGGAATCAACACGGTCGTTCCAGTAGCCCC
>JAWWPL010000406.1:0-7205 GCA_033850605.1 Blastocatellia bacterium
CACCGATAAGCAGACTTAATTATCAAGTCGTGTTTTGAATTTCTTATCCGCGCACATCCGTGTGAATCTGTGGTTCCGATTCCCGAAGGAGGACCATCATGCCCGGTTGGCTCAAAGCACTGCTCGCCGTCGCGATCGTCGTCGTGTTAATTGTCGTTGGAGTCATTGTCGGCGGCGTTGTCTGGTGGTCCCGTAACAAAGACAAACTGATGGGCCGCGCCAAAGAGGTGATGACCGAAGGACGTGAGTTTGGTCGCAACACCGATAATCAGGGATGCGTGGACGAGACCCTGGCGCGGTACAAGAAAGAGCCGGGCTTTGCCAGTGGGATTTCTTCCAGCATTTTCAGTCGCGCCTGTCTGGATGCCAGCCGCCCCACTCCGGGCTTCTGCACCGACGTGCCCAAACCGACCGAGTTCATCAAGAGCGGTCAGTGGCGCGTCGAGCAGTGCCGCCGTGCAGATCTTTCTTCCGACAGCTATTGCCAGCAACTGTTTCAACCCGTGCAGGAGTTCTGTGAGAGAAAGTCGCGCTCGTCGAGCAATGACAATAGCTCGCAATAGTTTTTTTGAACCTGTGGGGTGTCTCGAGCGTGATTAAGATGTTCACGCCCGATCAATTCGAGGACACCAAATGACCAGCACTGTTCAAAAAGTCATTATCGGCATTGCTGCGATAGTTCTGCTCGGCAGTCTGGTCGTCGGACTTCTACTCGGTTCGGCTGTTTATGTATGGAAGGCCGCCTTGCGCACAGGCAACGAGGCCGCGACCTTACAGGACATGAAGACTGTCGCGGCGGTGGAGATCCAATATTACAACACGCACAATCGAACCTTTGGGACATTCGATCAGTTGATCAAGGAAGACATGTTAACGTCCAGGTTTTCGGGAGAGAGAACGAATACTGACGGTTATGTCTTTACTTTGAATGTGACACCAAAAACTGCTGGTCAAGCGAGTTCGTACAAATTGAATTCCGATCCCCAGAACGCCAACACTGGCACCAACCATTTTTACATCGACTCGCGAAGTGCCGAGATTCATACGAATCCGAACCAGCCCGCCAGCGCTACCGACCCGTTGTTCAGCAGGTGATCCTGGTCTTTACCAGCCGCAGTGCTTCGTGACTTTTCGTGTGACTTCGTGAATCGTTTTCGGCGGGAAGCAGCTTCGATCCGCGAAATCACACGAACCCAAGAGAAGTCCTTGAAATTAAGTGAGAGAGAAGACTAGTTGGAATCGGCCATCATTGACCTCTGAACCCACCATCGATCGGCTTGCACTGCGGACGCGCCCATCTGGTCCCAGCTTGATGCGGCAGTACTGGGGCAAGCTCCTGTTCATGCACTGGGCACTCGACGCGGAGTTGCTCCGGTCAGTCATTCCTGCAAAACTTTCAATCGACACGTTCGACGGTAAAGCATGGATCGGCGTAGTGCCTTTCACGATGTGGGGGATTCGTGCTTCGTTCCTGCCACCAATTCCCGGCGCCAGTGCGTTTCACGAACTCAACGTGCGCACCTATGTTCATCACAATGGCGTTCCGGGCGTCTGGTTTTTCTCACTTGATGCGGCGAATAGACTGGCTGTTTGGGGGGCGCGCACGTTTTATCATCTGCCCTACTTCAATGCTGAGATGTGGCTCAGACAGGAAGGGAACTCGATCAAGTACCATGCGACTCGCAAAGATGCTCGCGGCGCATCCGCCGAGCTCGATGCGGCCTGGACGATTGGCGAGCCACTCGGCCAAATGCAGTCTGGCTCTCTGGGGTTCTTTTTGACTGAGCGTTACTGCCTTTATTCTTACCATCGCGAACAACTCTATCGTTCGCGCATCTTTCATCAACCGTGGCCGCTGCGGACTGCGACTCTGGAGGGTTATCAATCGACGATGGTTGAGTCACTCGGGATTGAAGAACCAAAGGGTGAGCCGGTGTTGCACTATGCCGAGTCGATAGGCGTGAATATTTGGCCGCTGCGGAAGTCAGAACCGAGAGCGGTAGCGACCGGGTAACCTTGGCGCGAAAGGCTCGTAAGTCCGCGACCCTTACCCGGTCGCTACCGCTCCCGGTTCTGACTTCCTTGCAATCACGAACAACTCATCCGCACCCAACATGTAAGGTTCACACTTCGGCGAGCCGTACAGATTCAGCACTTCAAACCCAGCGCGCTCCAGCATTCTGCGAATCTCGCCGGCCGTGTAGATCCAGTGTTTCGCGTTGCGGCTTTCGACCTTCCCGTTTTGTTCAAAGATGTATTCAGTGTCGATACAGCTTTCTTCCGCCAGGTATTGCTCTTTGATCGTCAATCGAATGTCTTCGATCTGATGCGAGCTTTCGGCTTCGAACTTAGTGATGATTGATTCGGCTGCCATACCCGTTTCGATAACAAACCGGCTGCGCGGCTTCAAAGCGCGAGCGACACCGCCGAGAAAACTTTCCATATCCGCATAGGCAAGAAAACCGAAACTGTTTCCGAAGCAATATGCGCCGTCATAAATCGCATCGCCTTCAATGTGGCGCATGTCGCCAATCATGAACTGTGGTGCGGGCGTCTCGCCCGTGGCCCAAACTGAGAATGCACGCGCCACCTCGTCACTAGTGAGCGGGCTTTCTTGAACTGAACGCAGGGCATTGGCCCGGGCCTCTTCAATGAACTCTAGTGCAATGTCCACTCCCGTCACTCGATAACCGCGGCGCGCGAGTTCCAGCGACAACCTTCCATTGCCGCAGGGGACATCAAGTAGATTAGACCCATCACCACATTCAAGCGCCTTAACCAGAAAATCAGCCTCCGCTGTTGTCTGCCGTGGCGAGATCGCTTTGCGCCAAAGGTCCAGCGCCAGGCCGTGAAAAAAGTTTTCGTACCAGTTGGTGGGTACAGTCATCAGTTACTGTCGATGAAGATCATCTAGACATTTGTGTCTAACCCCAGGCTCGGCTGGGCCTCGCCAGGGGCTACATTCTACCGCCTGCTGGCGCAGGCTGGTTGATATTTAGTCCGCAAGATTCTTGCTACCGCGTCGGCTGCGAGACGCGTTCACTCCGGCCTCTCCATCGGCGGCAGCACCGCCACAAAGTCTTCGGCAAAGCGCCGCCCGTAATCATCAAGCAGCTCGCTAACTCGTTCCATTTTCGGCGAACGCACAATCAAACCGGCGTGATGTTTCTTCTTTACGCGATAGACGATCTCCGGATCGTCGTAGGCGGTTGTGTCCGGGTACTCCTGACGCGCCAGCGACAAAATGATTCCCGCGTGTTCTTTTCGTGGTTTCAATCGCAGCCGCGAGCCGCCAGCCGTATCCATTTCGAGCCGCGCCCACTCGCGCCAAAGATTTATCCCCGATGCAGCTTCAAGCACGTCGGCGATATACGCGCCGCCGACGCGCGCCGCGATTTCCAGAAAATAGAATTCGCCGTCGGCGTCGCTCTTGATGAACTCAGCGTGAGTTGCACCGCTGTCCAAACCCATTGCCTTGATCAAGCGCCGGTTGATTTCCAGGAGCCGTTTCTTCTCCGCAGAGTCGTGGGCGACGGTTTGCGAGACGTATGCGCCACCGCCGTGCGCAACTTGCAAAGGGGGCCGCCCATACCGATTCACGCCGGCAAAGACAACTCGCTTGTGATGAACCAGCGAATCGACGTGGAATACTTCGCCGGGAACAAAACGTGAAATCAAATGGTAGGAAGCGCGCTCGCGCAAGCTCTCGCGTTTGTTCAATTCTTCAATCACAACCCAGGCTTCGGCGGCGCTCTCCATTTTGCGTATGCCAATGGCGGAAACATCGGAACGCGGCTTGAGCACCCACGGCGGCGGGACGCGATCCAGGTACTCGCCAATCTCTTCGTGGTTAATGGCCGGCACGAAATCGGGAACTCTGAGTCCCGCATCACGGGCCTTAATGCTCATCGACAGCTTATCTCGGAACGTTTTTGCCGTGCTGCTATTCAAGCCGGGCAGGCAGAGATGCTCGCGCGCCAGCGCGGCGATAACGACGTCAAATTCTTCCAGGGCCACGATCCGATCCGGTTTCCTGTTGCTCGAGATGTGGCTCACCAAGTCGAGAAATAATTCAACCGGGGCATCATTTGGCAGGGCGAAAATCTCGGTGATGACATCACGAGGCCAGTCTTCGTGCAGCATCTTTTCTTTGGTGACGAGAATGACGTTGCCACCCTGCGCCTGGCATTCGCGCATAAAGTCACCACCCTTGAAAAAGGTGGCAAAGCAAATAATGTTGAGTGGTTTTGATTCCATCGCACACAAAGGTTTAAAGTTCAGCCTTCAGGCTGTTAATAGATCCAACGGCAAGCTGAAGCTCGAACTCTGAACCGCGCGTCAATATACAACTTTCGGCGGGTGCGGTCAGCTGCTCAATTTCGCCGGCGAACATCTTAATTCAAAATTCTCTGCGCACCCTCTGCGTCCTCTGCGGTGAATGTATTTGAGATCTTTTCACCGCCGAGACGCAGAGATCGCAGAGATTACGCGGAGATGAGCCAAAGCCAAGACACTCTCTAGCTCGAAGAGCGGATTTGAGCTGTAAAGATCAGCGCAATGTGCTGTATTCTGTCGCGCGCATCCTGAAGTCCTATTGGCTTGTCTATCTCGTCTGTGACAAAGGACGAGCTGTGATGCGAATGAATCCAGTGATGCTGAGAAACCGCGTGAAAGGAACTTAGGTCATGATCTCGACGCAATTTGATTATGTGCGCGCCCAGACGCTTGATGAAGCATTAACGCTGCTGGCGGAAAATGAAGACGCTAAGATTCTGGCGGGCGGGCATAGCCTGATCCCGGCAATGAAGTTGCGGCTCGCGACGACGCCGCTGTTAATCGATATCGGCCGCATTCCTGACCTTTGCTACATTCGCGAAGAGGGAAGCCAGATCCGCATCGGCGCCATGACGTCTCACTATCAAATCGAATCGTCTGAATTGCTCAAGAATATCTGTCCGCTGCTGCCTGAGTGCGCCGGGCACATTGGCGATGTACAGGTGCGAAACAAAGGAACGATTGGTGGCAGCCTGGCCCATTCCGATCCGGCGGGTGATTGGCCCGCGGCAGCGATAGCGCTCAACGCCGAACTGGTGGCGGCCAGCAAGAATGGCGAGCGTTCGATCAGCGCAGACGATTTCTTTGTTGACCTGATGACGACGGCCCTGCGACCGGGCGAGATTCTGCGAGAGATTCGCATCAATAAACGCGTCGGCCGGACCGGTCATGCTTACGTCAAGATGCATCACCCGGCGTCGGGCTTCGCAGTCGTTGGGGTAGCGGCAAGTATCTCGCTCGACGTTAGCGGCAACTGCCAGGACACAAGTATCGGCATAACCGGGGTGTCGGGAAAAGCTTATCGCGCCGCGACCGTTGAGTCTGAGCTTAACGGAAAGACTCCTGACGACCAGTCAATCGCCGGCGCGGCTGCGCATGTTACGGAAGGCATGGAAGTAAATGGAGATCTATTCGCGTCAGAAGACTATCGACGGCATCTGGCCGTGGTTTATGCGAAACGGGCGATCGGGCTTGCGGTTAAGCGAGCAGGATAGAAATGAGTCCGCAACAAGAGCGCGCCGAATAGTCGTTAATCAAGCTACGGTCGTGAGGTCAGTCCGGGAGCGGTAGCGACCGGGTAACCTCTCAATAACTACCCGGTCGCTACCGCTCTCGGTACTGACCTCCCCTCAGCTTATCGTTATGAAAATCGAAGGCACTCAGAAACTACATGCGCTGCGGGATCGGGTTTACTCTGCACTGACTGATCCGAAAATCCTTCAACGTTGCATTCCCGGCTGTGAATCCCTCGAGCAGACTGCCGAAAACACATACGCGGCGATATTGAAGGCCGGGGTCGGCGCCATCAAAGGCACGTTTAAAGGTGAAGTGCGCCTGGAAGAAATGCGGCCGCCTGAGCATTATCGCATCGTCGTCGAAGGCCGGGGTGCGGTGGGATTCGCGAAGGGCTCTGCTGATTTCGATTTGAAGGACGATGACGGCGGCACGCTGATCACTTACGCGGGCGAGCTGCAAATCGGCGGGACGATAGCCGGAGTCGGGCAGCGAATGATCGTGGCAGCCGCGAAGATGATGGCCGCCAGGTTTTTCGCTGCGCTCGAAGCCGAAGTGACTGCCGCGGAAGCTAGCATCCCTTAAATTTCCGTGATGGTGGTTTGGAGTTCCGCCTTCAGGCGGCTTCCCTTATATGATTACGAGCCGCCTAAAGGCGGAACTCCAAGCTCTCCCTATACAATTAGGACTGAGTAAATGCCAATGCTGCGATTGCAACTGCTGGAGCTCTTTGTCCTGGCCATTCCTATTGCCTGCATAAGCTGGACGGTAACTCACGAAGAAATCTTCCGCGAGCCGCGCGATTACTGCGTCCGCCGCAGTCAAAACTGCCGCCGCTGGTACGAAAGAAAATTCTTCTATTTGCTTACCTGTGAATACTGCTTTAGCCACTATGTGACGGCGGCTTTCCTGCTGATTACGCGGTTCAAGCTGTTGTTTGACGATTGGCGCGGATATCTGGTGGCGCTGTTTGCGCTGGTGTGGATCGCCAATCAGTATATGAGCATTTACAACCGTCTGCGGCTCGACATTAAGACTGAGAAACTCGAGGGCGAGATCAAGGAAGAAGTGGTAGAGGCAAGTCGGAAGAGGGAGCGTTGAGCTCGCCGCGGGAAGCTTTGCCTCAAAAGTCGATTGGTGCAGTAAAGAGTTTCGTGTTTAGTTCACACGAACCCAAAATAGATCCGACTCGAGATAGTTGTGACTTTTGAGGCAAAGCCGCCGCGGGATCAGAAGTGAGCTCTCGCTCCCTTTGGGAGGGCATTCATATACTTGACGCCTCAGTGAACCTCTTTTCTGTAGAAAAAACGCCGAAGGCGTTCGTGAATTCCAGCCCAGGGCAGCGCCCTGGGAGCCGATATAAAATCAAATCAGGGAACTCTGAAAGAGTTCGCGAATGTAGAGCTAGTCACCGTCGCAAAAGTTGAGGCCAGATATCACGGCTATGGGAATGCCCGTTTCACGCTCGCGAACTCTTTCAGAGTTCGAATTTCGTTTGGCAATCCTTTCCCAGGGCGTTGCCCTGGGCTGGAATTCGCGAACGCCTTCGGCGTTATTTCGAAGATTTCGCTGTTGCCTCAAGTATATTAACGCCTTTGGGAGAGGGTTGGGGAGAGGGCTTGGCGGTGCGTGGACCC
>JAWWPL010000419.1:0-8345 GCA_033850605.1 Blastocatellia bacterium
AACCCCACCGTCAAAGTCTCGTTGCAATCTCTTTCGGACTGCGCCGGTAAACAGATCCGCCTTAGTGTGCGAATCGCCATACTGCACAATCTTGATCGGCCGCACGCGACTGTGGGATTCATATGCCGCCAACTGGCGAAAGAACGAATCCAGCGCGGCTTCATTGGTAAACCCGTTGCTTTGATCCCGAACCCCGATCGCAGACGAGAACGGACGATCCATCGGAGCCGAGGATTGAATCGGGACGTACACGGAAACACCAGCAGTAATTAAGAGAAAAGCTGTCTTCAAAAGCATAAGAGTCGCACTTTCTAAGTGGTATTTTGAGCCGTTTCCTTGCCAGGTGACGATCTACGAATTATACAAAGGATAAAAGTTCTGATTAGGGTTTCGTGGATCGATTTTTTTCGAAGGAAGAGACACGAAACCGAATTCGACGCTACCGTTCGGGGTTAATTCCTTAGAACTTGAATTGATTGGCTCTGAGGGAAGCGCCAGAATGGGCGGCGGCGTTGGTCTCATCAACGCGATTCGAATATTAACACGCGCACCCGGACGCCTTCAAATTCTTGGGTAATTTCTTATTCTAAGAGATTGCCTCTCTTTGGGGTAAGACGATCCACGAAATACACGAAGCAGTGGCTTTGGTTCGTGCGGATTCGTGTTATTTCGTGGATGGTTCTTGTCTGAGTGGCGGGAACAAGACACGAAACCAAACCAAAGCATTGTGGCCCACCACGTCAATGTCGAGGTAGTCGTCCAAAGCGTCCCTCGTAGGCATCCACGGTGCGCTAACGTTGATTCCCACCTCAACTTCTCCCCGGTTCTGCCTCATCCTCGCTCCTGGAGTTGAAATGCTCTTCACAAGCGGCACCTATCTAATTTTTCTGGCGATCGTCTTCCTTCTTTATTGGGGGTTCGCCTCAAAGCGCTGGTTACGAGTAACTGTTTTGCTCGCGGCCAGCTATTACTTTTATGCGCTTTGGAATCCCAGGTTCCTGGCGGTGCTGTTTCTCATTTCAAGTGTGGACTTTCTCACTGCGCGGATGATTGGAGCAACGCAAAGACCAAAGCTGCGATCCACTCTATTGGCGCTTAGCCTGCTGACCGACGTTGGCGCGCTGGTGCTCTTCAAGTACTTCAATTTTTTCAGTGCCTCCTTTGCTGAACTGCTGAGCAAGTTCGGCCGGCAGAGCGCGCCGCTGTTTCTTACTCGCCTGGCCCTCCCGCTGGGACTCTCTTTCATAACCTTTCGCTCGCTCAGCTATGTAATTGACGTCTATCGACGAACAACCAAGCCCACCCCAAACTATTTCGAGTACCTGACCTTCGTAGCGTTTTTTCCGACTGTGATAGCGGGCCCACTGGTTCGGGCTAAGGAGCTTCTTCCTCAGTTCAAAAAGCCGGCAACGCTCATCAGCGAAGATGGCGGGCGAGCCATTTTTCTGATCATTCTCGGTCTTACCAAGAAGATCGCGATAGCGAATTTCCTGGCCAACAACCTGGTCGATCGGGTCTTTGATCAACCCCAGCTGTATTCGTCGGTGGAAACGCTGGCGGCAATCTACGCCTACTCGCTGCAAATCTATTGCGACTTCTCCGGCTATACCGACATAGCGATCGGTTCGGCGATGCTGCTCGGCTTTAAGCTGCCCGATAATTTCAACTCTCCGTATCGGGCGCACAGCCTGGTGGATTTTTGGCGGCGTTGGCACATCACGCTGTCCGACTGGCTTCGAGATTATGTTTTCGTTTCCATCGGAGGTCTGCGAAAACGGCGCGTCAACCTTTACCGCAATCTGGTGCTGACGATGTTGATTGCCGGTCTCTGGCACGGAGCAGCGTGGACATTCGTCTTGTGGGGTGGCCTCCATGGTTTAGGTCTGTCAGTAAACCATTGGTGGGAGGCGCACCGGCGTGAGCGCAGACGCAAACCCAGCCAACAGTGGTGGATTCGACTCGCTTGCCTCGTGGCCACATTCAACTTCGTGAGTCTCGGCTGGGTGCTATTTCGGGCAGGAAGCCTGCGGCAAACCGGCGAAGTGCTTAAGAGACTGGGGAGCATGCAATTCACTACCGGTAATCTGGCCACACCTGTCGTGATTGTCCTTGCGCTCGGCTATGTCGCTCACTGGGTTCCTCGATCCGCTCTGGAGAAGATTTATTCGGGTTGGAACTGGTTACCTTCACCAGCCCAGGCGATCGTGATCCTGAGCGTGGCTCTCGGTCTCTACTTCGTTTCGAGCACTGACGTGCAATTCATCTACGGAAACTTCTGAAGATCCTAAACCAGCCATGGCAGCAAGCGACGCATCAGTAAACAACTTGATCGAGGCGAGCACCAGCGCGCGCGTTCTCGCTCCCGCGATCGCACCAAGCACAACGTCGAGGATCATTTTCGGTAAGACAACGCGGGCGATTCTGCTTACGGCTGCCTTAGCCCTGCTACCACTGGCGATTCCCCGCCTGGAGCGCGCCCTCGGTATCAACGGCCAAAGCTACCGCGAGATGTTGCCGAACCCACGCGAGTTAATCACCTTCAAAGGGTCCCAAACGAAAGCGGGGGAATTGCCGGGCGGCCCGGTACAGAATGACGAGCTGTCTCCGCGGGCCGCTGAACCCGCGGACAATGATTTAGGCCGAAAGATCACGGATACGAACCACACACTCGATCCTTTCTATTCCACGCTGGCTCGTACCGAAGCAAAACAAGCGGGCGCGATTACGCGCATCACGCACTATGGAGATTCGCCGGTCACAAACGACGGCATCACCGCGCCGGTGCGGCGGCTTCTGCAGCAGCGTTTCGGAGACGCCGGTCACGGCTTCATCCTGATCGATCGGCCGTGGGCCTGGTACGGCCACGCCGCCATCAATTTCAGCTCCGGCGGTGGTTGGAGCAACGACTCACTAATGAATCCGATGGTCACCGATGGCGCCTTTGGGTTGGGTGGGGTCGATTTTCGCGCCAACGGCCCGGGCAAGTACGCGCGCTTTGCGCCGGCCACTGACGGCGACACGGGCAAGAACTTTTCAGTTATGGACGTTTACTACGAGCGGCAACCCAACGGAGGTCTGTTCGAAGCGAGCGTAAACAACGCTAACTCTCAAACTGTTTCGACCAAAGGTGAAGCTGTTGAGTCCGGATTCTTTGAGATCAAAGCCGCGCAGAGTGGCTCAAACACTTTCGAAGTAAAGACGACGGCCGGCTCTGTGCGTTTGTTCGGCGCCGTGATTGAGAATGAAGGGCCGGGCGTCGTTTACGACAGTCTGGGCGTTAACGGAGCGCATGCCGGCTTGCTCGCCAGTGTCATGAACGAGCAACACTGGGCCGTGCAGCTAAAGCATCGCAATCCGAATCTCATCATTCTCAACTATGGCACTAACGAGAGCCAGTACGCGTCTGACGATCAAATGGCGCGATATGACAAGGATTTGCGCGAAGTAGTTCGACGAGTTCGCGCCGCCCTGCCCGGTGTGGCAATTCTGATCGTTTCGCCGATGGATCGCGGGACGCACTCTGGCGGCAAAGTCATCACCTTGCCGGCGATCCCAAAGATTGTCGAAATGCAGCGCCGCGTTGCCGCCGAAACCAATTGTGCTTTTCTGGATTTGTTTGCCGCGATGGGCGGTGAAGGCACCATGGCGAAGTGGCACGAAGGCCGAAACCATTTGGTGGGAGGAGACCTGACGCATCCGACTGCCGCCGGCGCCGAAAAAATCGGTGAATTGATCTATGACGCGCTCATTGACGGTTATACAAGGTATCAGGCACGCAATCCGGTTCGACCGTCACAGTTGAGCGCGCTGAAATAATTTTCGAGGAGAAATAATATTATGGCTCTGCCACAGTCGATAGTTGATTACCTGATTGAGAACGCTCAGAACAGCGGCGCGGCGGCTCCCGGCGAAGATCTCTTCAAATCCGGCGCCCTTGACAGCTTTGCGCTCGTGGATTTTGTAACCCTGCTCGAGCAGCATTGCGTTATCAGAGTTCCCGACGCAGACATTAATCCCGCGAACTTTCAAACCATTGACGCGATCGAAGCCTACGTCATTGCGCACAAAGGCTAGTGATTCGTGAGCGCATTCATCACCGGGACGGGAAGCTATTTACCTGAAGGCGTCGTTACCAACGAGGAGATCGCAGCCCGCCTGGGCCTCGATCCAGAACAGATCTTTAAGTCATCGGGCATTCGGCGCCGCCGTTGGGCGATGACAGGCACGACCACGAGCTCGCTGGCGGCCGCGGCGCTGCGCCTCGCCATTGAAGGTGCCGGTCTCAACCTTGATCAGATCGACTATCTGTTGTTCGGCACGATGACGCCCGATCGCCTGATTCCCGGCAGCGCAGCGGCAATTCAAAGCACTCTGGGTCTGCGCGAGATTCCCTGTCTGGACATTCGCGCAGCCTGTTGTAATGCGCTTTACGGTTTAGATTTGGCACGTGCATTAGTTCTCACCGGCAGCGCTACTAACGTCGCGGTCTGCCTGGCCGAAGTACAGTCGCCTTTTCTGGATCTCTCCAATGAGGCGGGAACCTTGTCGATGCTGTTTGGCGACGGGGCGGCTGCGCTAGTTGTTTCGAACCAGCCGTCGGTCAGTGCGTCAACCGATCATCCAAATCTAGAAGTCATTGATGTCCTGCTGGCAACCAACGGTCAATATGTTGACGATCTCGGTATTCGATGTCCCGGTACGGAGTTTGGGACTGCCTCAACACATCCGGCGGAAGAATACCTAGAGGACTATGCACCGCGGATGAATGGTCAATCGGTGATTCTGCAGGCATCACGACGAATGGTCTCAGCCGGCCGCAACCTCCTCGAGCGCAATCAACTCACTGCCAAAGACGTCCGCTGGCTTGTGCCTCATCAGGCCAATGCGAATCTGCTGGCACAGGTTGCGCGCGGACTGGGTCTGAGTCAACCCGAATGCGAAGTGGTTTCGGTGCTTGAAGACTTGGGCAATACTTCGTCTGCATCAATGGGAATAGCACTGGACAGCCTGCGACGCGCGAAGAAGATCAAACCCGACGACTATCTGTTGCTTCCCGCCTTCGCGGCCGGGTTCACCTGGGGCGCGGCGTTGTGCCGCAGCCTTTGAAACCACGGATGAACTCGGATAAGCACAAACAGAAATTAGGTGGATTCAAGTTTGAAGCAACCCTCAAAAAATAATATGTGCGGTGATACCGCGAAGCGGTTGTGTCCCACAGCCCAGGGTTGTTTCAACCCTGGGTAAGCGTGGGGACATCTTTCTCAACCCGGAACGGGTTGCGTCAGTGAATGCAACCGCTTCGCGGTAAAGCAGGTCGAGTTATGAGGCTGCCCTAGATTTTCTAAACTTTCTTTGTATTTCCCAATTTGAATCTGCATTACATTAAGCTAACGAGCGTTATCGACGCTTATCTTTGGTAAACCCCTACGTCGGCTGCTGCGCTTTCAACTGTTCAATAATTGAGCGCACCGCTGGCGCCAGCGAACCATTCGGCGCCAGCCTCAAATAATTGTCATACGCCACAATCGCTGCTTTGTTGTCGCCGTTTTTTTCCAGGGCCGCACCTAGCATCTGATAGATCACAGGTTCAGTATCAGAAAGCTGATTAATGGCGATCTGAAATTCGCGCGCAGCCAGTTCATACTGGCCTTTGTCTTCATATACGCGTCCGATACCAACATGAGCCTCGGGCTGAAATCCGTGGCTTTCGCGAATAGCGCGGTTGAATGACCCGACCGCTTCGTCCGTCTGCGCGGCCTCGCGATAGATGCGACCTTCTACCGCCGAGGCTTCTGCATAGACAGCTCGATAGCGCCGCGCCGATTCAATTTCGGCCAGCGCGCCGTTGGTGTCATTGAGATCCAAGAGCACGCGCGCCAGCCCCACGTGCGCCGCCGGAAAAGCTGTTCGAAGCTTTAGCGTCCGGCGGTAAAGTTCGGCGGCCTGCTGACGAGCTTGGTCGTCCCGAGCAGTTTCGCGCGCAGTTTCGGCTTGCTGAAAAGCCAGCTCGGCTTCGTCGGTCGTGCGTATCAGCCGCGCCCTGATTTCACCACGCTCGGCAGCTCCCACCGGCATTGTCAGCTCTTTGAAGCCGGACGCGCGCACCCGCAAACTGTGCGCGCCTGATGAAACGCTGACCTGGGCCAGACGCCCGCCGCCGTCGGTCGCACCGCGGCGGATTTCATCAACCCACACAACCGCATTCGGTTCGGTGACTATGGTCAATAGACGCGTTGCGCGGCCCGCAGGATCTGTCCGCTGCTGAGTCCACGCAACACTGGCAGAAGCTGCCAACAGCAAGCCGGCGATAAAAATTCTCAGTCTCATTTCCAGTACGTTTACCGTAAGGCTGTGCGGTCTGCAAGGACTTCGGCGGAAACTCAATCTTCTAATACTGTTGCGTCACGGCGCTCTCTGGGTGTAATCTTCGCCCGAAACCAGGGCAAGCACGCGCATTGGCAATAGGATTTGAACGAAGGTGTGTCTACCTCGAGGTTAGCATTCACTAATTGGGAGGATCTTATGTTCATCGAATCAACGTCTCACCTGGGCTTTGGACTGGCGCTGCTCGACAGCGTCTTCAAAGCACCCAGCGCCGATGAGATATCGCACATCGCAATGCGCTGGCTGCATTTTGTCGGCGGCATTACCTGGATTGGGTTGCTGTATTTCTTCAATCTGGTCAACGTCCCGCTACAGAAAAAGCTCGACCCGGATACAAAGAAAAAAGTTAATCCCGATCTGCTGCTGCCGGCGCTTTGGTATTTTCGCTGGGGCGCAGTGCTAACGGTCCTTTCGGGTTTGGGCTACTACGCTATGTACATCCTCAAAGCCGACGTGAGACTGGCCAACGCTTCCGAAAAAAACGTGAACGGGTGGATCGTGATGATTGTCTGGTTCTTTATTCCCGTGATTACCTTCCTGGTTGAATTCCTGATTATCAAACAGGTTCCGGCGTTGATAAAAGACGGCCGCGTCTTTGCCATCGTCGCCCTGATTCTGGTGGTGGTGATGTCGGCGGTAATTTTGTGGTGGCTCGACTCCAGACTGATCGTGCACGAGCAGCATTTTGCCGGTAACAAGACCCTTTCAATCGGCGTGGGCGGCGCATTGGGGATTATCATGATGCTGAATGTCTGGGGCATTATCTGGCCCAACAACAAGCGCATGATCGGCGCCCTGCAGGGGGGCCCACCGGCTGCGCCCGAACTCGCGCGCCAGGCCTTTGTTGCCTCGCGCACAAACGCCTGGCTTTCCCTGCCGCTGCTGTTGTTTATGGGAACCTCCCATGGCGACTGGATCATCTTCGGCGGAAGGTAGATAAGGCACGGGACACAAGAGCAAGTTTTTCTATTAGCTAGTGTAGTGTCTCTCAATTGACTTTACAGAAGTTCCTTTCGTGCGAGTTCCCTTCGTGGGAGTTCCTTTCGTGCGGCTTCGGGTGATTTCGTGGATCGAATCTTTGCTCACATCAGGCGATCCACTAAATCACACGAAAAATCACGAAAAACAAAACTTGGTTTCTTTCATCCACAGAACTGGGGACGTTGCTTGCCTATTGTGTAGCTATTTGGGCGGGTTATAGGACTTAGCGCGAGGTCGTCTCTCAAGCACCTGCCGTCTTTGCTCACGATAACACCGTTTCAAAAACCTATCGCTCAGGCCCACACCCCAGCCCTCCCAAAGGAGAGGGAGAAAAACTCCACAGGCTAAGAGCTGCGCCCTCTTTCCTCTTGCAACAGGATTGACTCATCCTCTCAATTCCTTCGCCACACATTCGGTCCATCCTTCAATTACTGTTGATGTGTTTCTTCCCCGTTTACACAGTTACCTGAAACCAGGTGCAATCATTTCGAGGAGGTGAGGAATGGATTCAACGAATAGTTACAAAGCAAGGCAGTTTGATTTGAGCAATCTGAAAGGCATTTCGGATGAGACGCTGGAAATGCACTTCAAACTCTACGAGGGCTACGTCAAAGAAACCAACAAGCTGAACGAGAAGATCGCGGAATTCGTGAAAGACGCAAAAGTCGATCAGGATGAATTCGCCGAGTATTCAGAGCTGACCCGGCGCCTCGGGTTCGAATACAACGGCATGGTTTTGCATGAGTATTACTTTGACAACTTGAAGACCGGCGGAGGAACCGGCGATCCAAACAATAATTCGGCATTTCGCAAAGCAGCCGAGCAGAGCTTTGGCAGTTACGATATCTGGAAAGCCGAGTTCGTCGGCGTCGGCAAGATGCGCGGAGTTGGTTGGGCGATCTGTTATCAAAACCCCAACAACGGCCGGCTCTCGAACCACTGGATTACTCTGCATGAAACAGGCAACATCGCCGGATTTA
>JAWWPL010000438.1:0-12206 GCA_033850605.1 Blastocatellia bacterium
TTATCATCGGCGTCGCTGCCGTCGTGGTGGTGGGCGCGTCGGTGAGCGGACTGAATACTTACGTCACGGACAAGGTAGCGAAGTTGCTGGGCGCCAACCATTTCATGATGGCGCGGGTGGCATCAACGAAACGCCTTTCGGATGACGAGTTCGAACGGATGAACCGGCGCAACAAACGTCTGAACTGGGATGACTATGAATGGGTGAAAGAGCATTGCAAGGAATGTTCAGAGGTCGGCGCCGAGGTTGGCAGCCAGGTCGATCTCAAGCAGGACGGCATTGAGTTTCCCGGCTGTATCGTCTTTGGCGTGACCGCAAACATGTCTGAGATTGAAGACAAGACGATCGTCGAAGGGCGCTTTATTTCGAACGATGAAGTGGATCGTTCGGCGCTGGTCTGTGTGCTGGGCGGCGACATCAAAGACAAGTATTTCCCCAACACCGATGCGATTGGCCAAACACTGAAGGTGCGCGGCTTGCCCATGCGCGTGGTCGGCGTGGAAGAAAAGCGCGGCGCTTTTTTTGGTGATTCACTCGACCGGCACATCTATATTCCGGCCACGACCCACTTGCAAATCTTTGGGCGCAATGGTCTACAGATACACGGCAAGGCGCCCACGCGCGAGAACTTTCAGCCGACGATCGAAGACGCGCGGGTCACGATGCGGAATAAGCATCGCCTGAAGGGCGGCGAAGAAGATGACTTTGGTCTGGTCAATGTCGAGGATCTCAATAACCAGATCGATCAGTTCACGGCGAGTATTGCCGCCGTAGTCGTTCCCATTACGCTGATCACTTTGCTAGTCGGCGGCATTGTCGTCATGAATATCATGCTGGTCAGCGTGACGGAAAGAACTTTCGAAATCGGCTTGCGCAAGGCTGTGGGCGCCACTCGCAAGCAGATTCTGATGCAGTTTCTAATTGAGTCGGGCATGCTATGCGCCTTCGGCGGCGTGATTGGATTATTAATGGCTTGGGGAGTTACCACGTTGATTACGGCCCTCGCGGGAATCACGATGACAATTACGATTGGCTACATTCTTTTGGCAATTATTGTTTCGAGCGTTATCGGAATGATCGCCGGGATTTATCCGGCATTCAAAGCCGCGCGACTGGACCCGATAATAGCGTTGACGAAGACGACATGAGCTCCTCGGTTGTTTAGAGGCGGGCTACCGCCCGCCTGACGTCGGGATAGAGGAACCGGCGGGCAGTAGCCCGCCTCTAAACCAATTAAGATGAAAGTTAAGCTTCCGAAAATCCTCATCCGCGAAACGCTTTCCATGGCGCTCGATAACGTGCGCTCAAATAAATTCCGCAGTTTTCTCACCGTGTTGGGCATCGTTATCGGCGTCACTGCCGCGATTGTCGTGGCTTCGATTCTCACCGGTATGCGCCAGAGCATCGTTGCGGTCATAGAAGAGTATGGGACCAACAATATTTATGCATTCCACCTGACTACGGGCCCGCGGACTACCAACGATCGCGCGGAACGACTGCGCAAGCCGCTTACCGTTGCCGACGCCGACGCAATTAAGACGCAGGCCGGCTCAGTGGAAGACCTGGCAGTTTGCGCGCCAAACGTGGGCTACAACGGTGGGCCGTTCGACGATAACATCACTTACCAGGGCCGCAACTATCGTTGGGGCAATACCGAGGGCGTAACGCCGAACTATGAACACATCGCAAACGTGACCATCCATGAAGGCCGGTTCTTAACTGAGTCAGATGAAGAGCAAAGGCGCAATGTCATGGTAATCGGCGTTAACGCAGCCGACGCGCTGTTTCCCGGCAAACAGGGCAACGTTGCCGGCACCGAAGTGCGCATGGGTGGATACAACTGGGAAATTGTCGGCGTGCTGGAGAAGCGTAAGGCCGGTTTCTTCGGCGAAAACGAAGAAGACAATGCGGTGTTGATTCCTTTGCGGACCGCGCAGAAAGTTGCGCCGGGAAGGGGCTGGCTCTTGTTTGTGATCAAGGCGCGCTCAGGGCAGCTCAATGAAGCATTGACGCAGTCTGAAGATATTCTGCGACGCCGGCGCAGCGTGAAGTTTGAGGCTCCCGATGACTTCGACATCAAAACCGCCGATAACTTCGTCAAACAGTTTGACAGCATCTTTGCGATGATTGGTTTGGTGGCCATCGCAATCTCCAGCCTGGGGCTTTTGGTCGGCGGGATTGGGGTGATGAATATCATGCTGGTCAGCGTCACTGAACGCACCGCAGAGATTGGGATTCGCAAAGCGCTGGGTGCGCGCCGCCGCGACATCACGAACCAATTCCTCTTTGAAGCCATGACCCTGACGTTTCTTGGAGGAATGCTAGGGGTCGTACTGGCCGTAGGAATCAGCAAGCTGGTCATGTTCCTGTTTCCCAGTCTGCCCGCGTCGATTCCGATGTGGGCGGTGACGACCGGCGTTTCCGTGAGCGTGGGAGTGGGATTGATCTTTGGCGTATGGCCCGCGCGCAAAGCCGCGCGTCTGGATCCGATTGAGTGTTTGAGGTACGAATAAAAATACGGCGCGAGGATCTGACGATCGTCGCGCCGCGTAATGCAAACTCTTAGCTTGCCCGGACTATTTCAAAACAAACTGCGTCGTGACTCCTTTCGTTAGCGGATTGACGGTAAACCGCATCACGCCCTTCACCGACTGCAGATTGATTCCCGGGATTGACAGCCCGCCCGAAGTGCTTTGACTCCCGGTGCCTCCGCCCGCGGGGGCTGAACTGCCGCCGCCGCCAGTTGAGTTAGCCAGGAAAGCCGTCACATTCACATCGAATTGGAACAGCTCTGAAGCACTGTCCGCGAATCTCAACGTGCGGGTACTGCTGGTCTCTGCCGGGCTGAATAGCTGGTCAGTGCCCAGTTGATTCGAAAAGTCGAACAGCGCCGCATTGCTCGGACTGACGCCGCTGCCGCCGTTCTCGGCGTTAGTGACTTTGACTGTGCCCGATCCCGAAGTTACCCCGATGACATTGAGCCGGACCAACGGGACATAGGTTGACGCTGACTGGTTCGTCAGACTTAGATCCAGCGCGAAGACTCCGCCGTTCAGCGAAACATTCGAAATCGCGCTCTTCGCCTGATTAGTGATATCGACCAGCACACGATGGTTGACCAGAATGCTCTGTGTGTTACTGGCCGGCGTGACATAGTAACCAATCTGGCCCGGAGTCAGGGCGCGCACGCGATAGTAGTGCGTTCCGTCCGTCTGAGCAGTTTACGATTGGCTGGTGACGTTTGCGGCGACATTGCCGAGCACCGTGAAGTTGTTTCCATCGGTTGACTGCTCGATCTCATATTTCTGAGCATTGCTGACTGCCTGCCATTGCAGCGCATAGCTGCCGTCAAAGTCGACGGTGCGCGCCTGATTGTCGACGAACTCACCGGCAATTGCCTGTAGTGTCGGAGGCTGTGCAGCCTTCGAAATCGAGCCGGTGATGGTGAAGTCAGTTGGCGTATTGACCCAGCCGCTGGCTCGCAATACGTAAGTTCCCGGAGCGCCCAGCGTGGTGGCGATATGTTCGGGTCCGCCGCCGTTTCCGGAGTGGGTGACTTCGTTGCCCGCGGGATCAAAGAGATAGAAATCCAGATCGGGAAAAGTGCCGTCAACTGTCTGCGCAAACGTCATGGTGACATCGATGGCCGCTCCCGGTGCGTCTGCGACTACCGGAAAGTCCATTGAGTCGACGCCATTGACCAACTGGCTGTTGTTATCGCCTACCAAAATCGTTCCCGAACCGTTGACCGGCGCGAGACTCGATCCGCCTTGCGGGACGGTTGGCGTCAGCTGCATGTAGAACGGCATGCGAAGTTTGTCGCCGCTGCCGGCATTCTGCGCGGTCACATAGAATTGCATTTCCAGCGCACTGGTAATGTCGCGCACCAGATCGCCGTTGACCGTCGCGCTGACAGTAAACGTCACGCTGCCGTTCGCAGGAACAGTCACGCTCGAAGCACTGGTGGTCGCGGTGATTCCGTTCACTTCCAAATAACGATTGTTCGCTACCGAAAGATTGTAGGCGCCGCCCTGCCCGGAAATGTCCTGAATCGTAACGGTCCTGGTTTCGGTGTGCGTAACACGCGAGTTGATCACGGGCACGGCGCCAAATGAAGAGCTGCCCAGAATGCTCGGCTCGATGATGCCGTCTCCGGTAACGCCCATTAAGGCTTTGGCCTTGACCGCGTTGTAGACATCGATCAAGCCGCCCCCCTGCGCGATGATCGAATCGGAAGTCAGGCCATCCGCCTTCGGAACCTGAGTGCTCGAGCGCAGGTTGGTAGCTGAATTGATCAGTGCCGTGCGTACGACGTCCGGCGACCAATCAGGATGAGCCTGCTTAATTAATGCGACTGCGCCGGCCGTATGCGGACACGCGAAGCTGGTGCCGCTGGCTTGGATGTAGCTGCTGGGATCGAACATCGTGGCGGTGTTGGTCTCAGCCGCGCCGACGCGAACCGTGGCGGACAAAATATTCACGCCCGGAGCGCTGATGTCAGGCTTGATTTGACCCAGCCCCTGGACCGGCCCGCGGGAACTGAAGTCCGCCATCGCCGGCGCGAATACTATCGCGGCATTGATGCGGATCTGCTTCGCGGAAGCTGATCCCGTACCGATGATGGATTTCAAGAATTCGCCGTTGGCTTTCGACAACCCAACTGTGGGAATCGCGGACTTGCGCACCGTAGCGGCCGATAGTTCTCCATCCGTGTTGTTGTAAATGACCGCCGCTAGCGCGCCGGCTGCTGCTGCGTTGGCAGCCTTGGTCGTGAACAGCCCTGTCCCAGCGCTGCCTGCTACTGGAAGGGTTGGCGACGTCACGGTGCTGCCACGCTGTATCAAAGCGATCTTTCCTGAAACAGAGGCCGGAAAGTCGGCTGGTGTTTCTCCCAAACCACAATAGACATAGTTTTGGGTGATGTCCCCCGCCATTGCGGGCGAACCATCCATCACGATCGCCGTCATGCCCGTGCGGCTGCCGTCGGTAACGTCGAGAGTGTTATCGCCGGTTGCCGGATCGTTCGAAGCTCCGGCCGCGAGCACGTGCCGGCCCGCCGCCGGTGAGCCCACCGTCGCTTCGCCTGGGCCATCGTTTCCCGCGGCTGCGACGACAACAGTGCCCGTCAAGGCCGCGTTGTCAGCCGCGGTCGATGTCGCATCGTCCGGGCCACCAGCGCCGCCGAGACTCATGTTGATGACATTCGCGATCGGTTTTGGCTGCATCGTCAAAGTTACGGGTGATACCGCGTCTTCCAATGCGAGCGTGATTGCTTCGCCCAGACAACTTCCCGTGCCGGTGCAGACTTTGTAACCCATTAATTTTGCCTGCGGAGCAACGCCGTGAATTTTGACGTCGTCGGCGGTGCCGGGAATCTTGTCGTTGCCGGGAGCCGACGCGAGATAGCCGGCGATATCGGCGGCACAGTGAGTGCCATGACCGAAATCATCGACGGTGCCGGTGAACGGCAAATAGTAAGCGACCTTCTGATTCGTACTCACTGCTGCCGCCGCAGGGCCGACGCCCAGGCGCGGCGGCGTCGGATCACCGCCAAACATTGCGTGCGTCCAATCGATTCCCGTATCGATTACCGCGACGTAAACACCCTGGCCTTCGTTGCCATCGGGGAACGAAGCAAACGGAGTCAGGTCGTTCGGATTGCTACCGTAAAGACGTGGCGCATCGATGTAATCGACGCTCTTCGAAAGGTCAACGTGATAGTAACGGTTCGCATTAATCTTCTTGACCTCGGACATCGACTTAAGAGTCGCCAGCGCCGACTGCGGCAGCGTCAGGCCTACTGCGTTCAGCACCATGGTGTAACGATACTGAACCGTGGCCGCGGTGTTCCCGTCAAAGCCCTTGATGTCTACTGAGTCAAGAGAAAAGTTCACACCTCGATTCTTCAGCGCGGCCAGAAACTGGTCCTGACTGGCGCGCAAGCCATCCCGGTATGCCTGCAATTGATCGTTGCTGACACTGCCGCCCGCTTTTTCAGTTTTTGCTTTATAGACGGCAGCCGAATCGCCGTTCAATTCCACGATCACCGAGGTCGTGCCCGTGTTGATTGCAGCACGCGAACCTGCGACCTGGTAAAGCGCGGCCGCGATGATCGCGACAATTGCGAGTCCTAAACAAAATCGAGATTTTTTGGTTTTACTGAACATGCCTGCCTCCAGAAGATTTTGGAAAATTCCGTCTTGCGATGGAGACAATTTAGCGAAGCACTCTTGAGAAATACTTGAGAGGGTGAGATCTGCGGGTTTCCCAGCAAATGCGCCTTTTTAGTGGGGTTTTTTGGCCGGTTGAGGAAAACTTGAGGCCGGTCGGTGGAGGCCGTCTCTGCACAAGGGTCTAATCCAGTTCTTCCCGATTCGGATCCGGGGCTAGTCTGTAAGCGAAGCTTTCCTTTGCATTTCCCGAAGGGTCTCCGGAATGAACGCAGTGATGTGATGCGTGGCGGCGTCACCGTCGGCGAATGTCTGATACAGCGTGAAGTCGGGCAGAGACAGACACGATAACGGAGACTGAAGGTTGTAACCGGTGTCGATGCCGATCGCGCTATGGGAGACATAAATCCCATGACGGCCCAGCCGTCCGAGCCATGGCAGCAGCGGTGTCGGGGTATGGCCAAAAACGCAGGGCTTGCCCTTGTAGTTCTTGTAAAAATCCTCGTCGCGGGTCCAAAGCAAAGCGTTAGCCGAGCTCTCACTCGGATGTTTTCCTTTCTCCAAACCGGCATGAACGTAAAGCGCGTGGTCGTCTTCGTGATAGAGCGGCAATTGACGCATGAAGTCGATCTGAGGAGCCGGAACTCTTTTTGTGATCAATTCGCGGGCACTGTCAAAGTCAGCCTCGCTGCGCAGTTGTAGGTGCGTGTGGGTGTACTGCATAAAAGTCTGGTCACTGCCGGTAGCGGACGACACCCAAATCAGACTGGCCGCGTCGATAAAATCCAGCAGCATCTGTTCATGGTTTCCGCGCAGGCAAATCACCTTCTCGGGATTCTCCCGGCAAAGATTCAGTACCTGCTCGACACAACCCGGAACGTCCGGACCTCGATCGATCAAATCGCCGAGAAAGATGAGCGTGTCGGTGGAAGGATCGCGCGGCAGCATTTCGATCAGACTATGAAGTTGCGCGCAACGTCCGTGAATGTCGCCAATGACAAAGGTTTTCATAGGATGAATTCCCTCTCCCTTTGGGAGAGGGTTAGGGAGAGGGTCTGAGAGTCGCGTCCCCCTTTAAGTTTCTTTCTCTGCCTCACCATGCCTTAAGTTGGCGGGCGGCGCGATTTCACGCATGCAGCGCCATTTGAATAAAGTTACGAATCACGCCCCCGGCGCACCGGTCCAATATGAATCATCGGCCGACAAATTGTAAGACTCTTTCGGACAGAAGCAGAAGGTTAGTGAAGTACGAGGGCGTCACGATCCAGAGAGTTCACGACAACCTCAAGATCATCTTTACATTTTGAAGACGGTGATGCGTCGTTTATCGAGACGCCCATTGCGAGAGACGAATGTATCGATACAGCCCGCAGCAAATGTATCAACAGACGTGACGCAAATGCCAGCGACGTCTTTGCCACCGTATTCTGAAGGGAACGGGATCTGTTTCCACTCATCCCACATCAATCGGATTTCATCTACAGCATTCATAGGGAGGTTGGGAGAAGGGAATAAAAGGGCCTTGCTACCCCTCCTCGTCTACTGAAATCGGAGTGACTATGGAACCAACAATCCGTTGATACTCGGGATCGTTGCGGAAGGAATCCCAATTCCGGTCGCGTTCAAACCACGGCTTGTTTTCATTTCCCAGTTCAATTGCGCGACGCAGCCACTTGAGCGCTTTATCGCGTTCGCCTTCCATGGCGTAGGCCGACGCCAGCCAGTATGCCACGTCGTGATCCGTGTCAGCAGTCTTGATCACTTCGTCTGTGATTTGTTCGCGGGCTTCATCGTGCCACCCGAGTGCGCTCAGGAAAGTCGCATAGATGGGCCGGATGCCGTCGAGCTGTGGTTGCTGTTCCAGCACTTGTTCGAGAATCTCCGCCGCTTTAACCGGCTCGCCGCGGTAGTAGAGAGCGCGGGCACGAAAGGTTCTGATCAGCGGATGGTCCGGCTCGATCGCCGCGCCCGCATCCAATTCGGCAAGCGCCTCTTCATAGCGCGCCTGGTAAGTGAGCAGGCGCGCGCGGTTGTAGCTGACCACGACCCGCTCGGCCGGATTCAAACGCACCATGCGATCGAAACTGCGCAGCGATTTGTTATAGTCACCGTCCAGCCGCGCCAGCACACCGCGCGCAAAATGCACGCCGACGTCGTTGGGCGCTTCCTGCTTCAATTGATCAGCTGCACGCCGCGCTTTTTCTTTCTCGCCGCGGGCCAGGTAGATAAACACCATGTGCATGCGCGCTTCAAGCAGATGAGGATCGAGCGCCAGGGCCTGCTCGAAAGCAGCCTCCGCCTGCGCATGATCGCCGGCCTCGCCAAAGCCTTTCATGACGCGATTGGCATAGGCGCCGCCCAATGCGCTATGCGCTAACGCAAATGATGGATCAAGATAAGCGGCTCGTTGAAAATGCTCGATGGCTTCGTCGACGTCTTTGCGAGCGATGGTGTGATACACGTAACGGCCCATGCAGTCGCGGCCGCGCAGATATTCTTCGTAAGCTTCCGCGTTGGCCGTTTTCGGCTGTTCGAGCCAGACTTTTTCATCAGAGGTCAGTTCCAGACGCAGGCCATCGCAAATCTCCTGAGTGATCGTGTCCTGCACGTTGATAATGTCGGTGGCGTCGGCGTCGATCTTGTCACTCCAGAGAAGGTCACCGGAATTTACGTCGACCAGTTGCGCGGTCACGCGAATCCGATCGCCGGCGCGTAAAAAGCCCGCGGACAGGACGGCGGCGACACTCATCTCTCTTCCCGCCTGCCGGGGATCAACTTGCACACCCTGATACTTGACGATTTCAGAAGAGGGCCGCACGACCAGCGAACGAACACGGGCGAGTTCCGTGATGACGGCATCGGCTAGCGAAAACTCGTAGAATCCGGATTCCGGATCATTGCTGAGATTTTTGAAAGGAAGGATAGCGACGCTCTTGCGTTCACGATCGCCGACGCTGGTTGCCGGCGTATCGTGCGCGGAGGAGGTCGAGACGCGTTGGGTTGCGGTCCGCTCTCCGGTTACGCTGCGCAGCCAGCGCAGCGCTCGCCCCATGCGCCCCGTGCCGGGAAGATGACGCGGCGTCACGTGCGTGATGGGTGCAAGTCCCTGTGCTCCGCCGGCCTCGACCTCGCGCAGCACGGCGCGCAAATCGTCTCGCAACTCGCCGACTTTCTGATAACGCTGCTTTGGATCTTTCGCCAGAGTGCGATCGAGAATCACTTGCAGTTGCGGCGGCGTTCCGCCCGGGCGCGCTTCATCCAGCGGTTCGGGTTCGTCATAGAGCACGGCATGGCGCACATCGATGCTCGTCTTTCCCTGAAAAGGCCACGTCCCGGTCAGCATTTCGTACAGCAGCACTCCGGTGGAAAAGATGTCCGCGCGCGCGTCCACTTTATCGCCACGCGCCTGTTCAGGAGCTGCGTAGGTTGCCGTGCCGTACGGAATACCAAATTCAGTCAAATCGGTATGATGAATTCCCCCCGGCCCCGCTCCTTCACCATCCATAAGTTTTGCCAGGCCAAAGTCGAGAATCTTCGCCTGGCCGGACGGTGTGACCATGACGTTGCCGGCTTTGATGTCGCGATGAATGATGCCGCGTGCATGAGCTGCGTCAAGAGCGTCGGCGACTTGAATGGCGATCGAGAGGGCGCTCCGGAGATCGAGCGGGCGTCCGTTAACCAACTCACGGACGTTCTTACCTTCGACATACTGCATCGCGATGAAGTGAACGCCCTCAATGTCGTTCAAATCGAAAATGGTGCAGATATTCGGGTGATCCAGCGCCGACGCCAGCCGCGCTTCGCGCTCGAACCGTTTGAGGTTGGCTTCTTTGACGGTTAGTTCCGGCGGTAAAACCTTGACGACGACCGCACGTCCCAGCTTGGTGTCGGTCGCCTTGTAAACTGTTCCCTGACCGCCGGCGCCAATCTTTTCGAGGATTCGGTAATTCCCAAGTTTTGCGCCGATCATTCTTGGCTCTATTAAACTCCCGCAGCGCGATGGGTGCAACTGAAGCGGGTTGAAGTTTGGAGTACCGACTTCAGTCGTAATGATGGAGCGCGGACATCCTGTCCGCCTGAGCGCGCAGCGCGAACCCCTCACGAAAAGGAATTCGTTCGGCGGAAAGCTGGAGCGGGCTGCGCCCGCTGGCGGATAGGATGTCCGCGCTCCAGACCGCTCTGGGTACTGAGCTCATTACGAAATTATCTCCTACCCTGCGCGATCTTCAACGCCTCTGGCAGCCTTCGCAACCGCAGCATGGCGATCACGCCGAACAAAGGGCCGGGCGCGAGAATCATGAATGCGTAGCGCCAGCCGACCAGATCAACAAAACGCGGGATCAGCTCGATCGAGATCACGGTCAAAAGAAATCCCAGGCACGTCTGCATCGTCAGCGCCGTGCCCAGGTACCGCGGATCGCCCAGCTCAGTCACGCAGGCCGAAAATTGGGCCGAGTCGGCAACGACGCTGGCTCCCCAGATCGCCGCGACGATCAAAAGCAGAATGGGATGGGCGCCAAACAGCAAACCAACAAACAGACAGCAGGTACCACTAATCGCCATCGCAGCCGAGGTAACAATCGTGCGTCCGATGCGGTCTGCAATTAAGCCCGCGACTACGCAGCCCGCCGCTCCGCAACCTATCACCAGGAACGATGCGACCTCGGCGAGCGAGGGGTTGCTCTGGCGCAGCGACAGGCTGGCACGCAGCATGAACGGAATCCAGGTCCACATCGCGTAGAGCTCCCACATGTGTCCGAAGTAACCGAGGTTGGCCAAACGCAGTGGTCGATTACTAAAAACTTTCCCTGCTTGCTTCCAATCAAAGCGCGCTGCGGGCAGAGCGTATGGTCCATCGCCGACAAATAACAGCACGACCAGTCCACCGATCACGGCCAGCAATGAAACAAAGATCACACTATGCCGCCAGTTCTGGCTGCCGAGTCCGTTGACCAGATAGGGCGTAGCTTTGCCGAGCGTTAAAGCGCCGACCAGCACACCGAGCGCCAGCCCGCGACCATGCCGAAACCACGAAGCCAGAATCTTCATTGCCGGCGGGTAGACGCCGGCCAAAAACATCCCGGTAAGAAAGCGCAAAGCAATTCCAACCGAGGCATCGTGTGCAAGAAATCCGAAAGTGCCATTCGCGATAGCCGCGGCGATCGCCGTCAGAGTAAACAAATGACGTGGACTAATGATGTCCGGAAGATTGAGGAGGGCGCTCAAGAACGTTCCGGCGACAAAGCCGAGTTGCACGGACAGCGTCAGCCAATTAGCCTCGCCCGGACTGAGATGCCATTCCTTAACCAGGGCAGGCACTACCGCCGAGCCGCTAAACCAAAGCGACATACCCAGCAGTTCAGCAATCGCCAGCAGCGCGAGCGTGCGCCAGCGCAATGAAGAGACTTCGTGCGATGAAGCGGGATTGCTCAAGCGAGAGATTGTAACGCAGCCCACGGCGTGAGAGCCCGTGTCAGAAGCCCGACCGTAAGGGAGGGCAACACTTGTCAGCGCTCTTGATTCAAAAGAAGTGGCGACGAACTGTGCTGATGACGATATACGACCGCCGCCAGTGTCGCCCTTGCTTACGCGCGGGCTTCTGACACAGACTCGCGAGCCGTGGGTGATATTGGTGGGAAATTCGCCAGCAAAAGCACGATTCGGATTGTGGCCGGTTTGAGCCAGCCAACCCGGTGAGCTAGAATTCGGAGCCCGAACTTGTATTACTCAAGCGGCCACTATCGGAAACTTCTCGAAAGATCCATACCAGATGTCACTAATGCTTGCCATGATCACCAGTCCGCTTACCAGTGGTCTCTGCACCGAGTCTGGCGCGTACTGCGTTCGTCCGCTCACCGGCAATATCTGCACAGACTCGCCCGGCTTCTGTGACATCATCGATAAGACCGCCTTGAACATCAGCCCGCTTTATCAACTCGATGCTTTCGATTGGACGATCCTCGTCTTGTACTTTGGCATCCTGACAGTGCTGGCCATTTACGGCGTCTATCGCGTTAAGCAGGTGATCGACTTCTG
>JAWWPL010000448.1:0-5746 GCA_033850605.1 Blastocatellia bacterium
CCCCCCCCCCCCCCCCGCCTCTAAACGTCAAATCTTCAAGAGAGCGCTTCTAAACACGATCACTTAACGACCTCATAGGCTCTGACTTTTCTCGATAACAGCCACAGACAAAGGGCACAAATCAAAAACAACACCAACCACGAAGCCCACAGCGGTGGCTCACTGAAAACGATCTGGGTAACGATTCCATTGCGCCGAAACTCTCCCCGCTCGGTTCCCTGGCGAACAAAGGTGCCGAACAATCCCGCCCAAACATTGCCGATCAACGCGCGTAGATCGAAGATGTGTCCCCAACGCGTCTGAAAGATTTCGTTGACGATCGCGGCGAAAATTGTGGGAATAAAGAACAGTCCGAGCAATGCAGCCCGCGCAGCTATCAGCCACTTGACCCAGGCCGAGATCGCCTGGGACATCAAAGCCAGCAAGAAAATCCAGACCAGGCTGCCGATAAAGATCGCACTGGCGATCCAAATGTTGTTGACAAACCACGACCATCCTTCCAGATAGCTCTGCAGCAGAAAGAGGATCAGCCCTGGTATCCACGTCACCGTGGAGATGAGGATGATAACGATCGACATTTTGCCCACCACATATTCACTGCGCGTAAATGGACGGCAGAGAAATAGCGGCAGCGCGTTGTTCGTAAGGTCGCGAGAAACCTGCTGTGGGCCAACCAGCATAGCCAGGAAGAAACCGATCGTCCCCTGGACAATTACGTAATTCTGGAAAAAGGACGCGTCAATGGGTAAAAGGTTGCGGATGTCGATCTGAAGGATTCCCAGGGCCTCGATGTTATGGTGCAGGTAGATCAGAATAGCGCACACCAGCGGCCAGATGAACGAGAGCGCAAAAAACGCGGTAAACAGTTTCGAACGAAACACGTTTCTTACCGCATGCCGCGGAATGATCAGAAAGCGGCTCCATTCCGGAGAGAGCACACCTTCGAATCGTTTATAAGAGCGCTCAAGTACCGCCATATACGCTTACCATAGGTCAGACTCCGGCTTGCCCGCCTGCCGAACCGTTCTCCATCGCCTTCAAAAAGATGTCTTCCAGTGAGTCACGTTTGTAGGCCAGCCGCCGAATCTGGACCTTGGATTCGGCCGCCAGCCGATATAGATCGCGAATCTCGGTTCCCTGTTGCAGAATGATCTTCAACCGATGATCACTGGTAGTGGCACATTCACAGCCCAACTGGCCGACCGCCGCGACAAATGAATTCAGTTCACCGCGCGTTTCCAGCATCAAAAACTTCTTGTTGGCTTTTCGTTCTTCCTCGAGATTGCAGTAAACGACCAGCCGCCCTTCCTTCAGAATCACTATCTCTTCACAGCATTCTTCGACATCGCGCAGCAGGTGCGAAGAGAGCACGATATTCGCCTGTCCGCTGTCGCGAATCTCACGGATCATTTTGATCATTCGCAAGCGGGCCGGCGGATCCAGTCCGTTGGTCGGCTCGTCGAGAAAGATCAGCCGCGGCCCATGCACGATGGCCTGAGCCAGCTTTGCGAGTTGCTTCATGCCCAGCGAGTAAGTGTCGAGATTTCGATAGCGGGCCTCTCCCAGCCCCACAAAGAAGAGCGCTTCATGCGCGCGTTCCAGTGCCGCGCCCGGCGGCAGCCCCGAAAGCTCCGCCATGAATCGCACAAAATGAATACACGACATTTTGGAGATGAAGGAATCGCGCTCAGGCATGTATCCGATCAGTGATTTGATCTGATTTGCTTCCGCCCGTATATCGCGGCCAAAGATGCGCGCGGTGCCTGAGGCAGGAGGATGAAAACCAAGCAGGGTGTGAATCAGCGTGGTCTTTCCGGCGCCGTTTGGACCAAGCAGCCCGATGGCTCGTCCCCGCAACTCGCCGTGCAGGTCCTTGAGAATCGGTCTGCCGCCGAAACTTACTGATAAACCATCGAGAGTGATGACGCCGGAAGGGTCGCCGTTAGGTTGAGGATCGATAACTGCTGCGGCGCTGTGCGTCATGGTTATGCCTGAATCCGTGAAGTGTTTGAACCAGAGCCGACCAGTTAGAAATCAAAAAGAACGTTCCCCAGAATAAGCCAATCGATGTTCTTACGAAAGGATTATCCCAGGAGTTCAGAAATAAGATCGAGAATCCCAACGCTATCAGGGTCAGGCCGTCAATGAGAATTCTCCGATCGGCGGGTGAGCCTGAGCGAATCGGTGTAGTTTGTTCCATAGACTTATCAACCTCAGTATTCGTCAATCCGCCATCGGACGGCTTTAGGTTTTCGTGCTGCTTCCGCAACCAGAACGATCCACGAAACCACGCGAAATTGTGGGAACAAGCGCTGCTCCTTTTCGTGCGATTTCGTGGATCGCTCTAATTACCTGGCCCCTAATTAAGCGTCCCCTCTTAACGGGCCGAACGAAGCAAGCACGCTCGCCTTATTTCTTAGCTCCCCCACCCATTCCCTGATCGAGAATATGTTGCAGCTCAAAAGCGTTCGGCATGCCTAACAGAGTTGCCGGACTTAAGCCGAACGGCCCGCCTTCCGTATTCGAAGAGAACTCGATCCGATCGCCAAACGCATAGGCATAAGCCAGGGTCGGTTGCATATTCGCCGCCATGCCGGCGATCGCCTTCCGCTGCTCGTCAGACTTGGCGCTATCGGCAATTCGGTTCGCGAATGGCTGCACCAGCGGCGCGAGATTGTGATAGACCAGAGCCGAGAAATTCGTATTGCCATCGGCCGGCAATCCCGCCGTGAATCTGGCAGAGTGCGTAAGATTCACATTTGAATCGTGGTACTTGAGCGCCTGTTCGACCAGTGCGCGCGTGGGCCCGGCAATCAGATAACCATTGGCAAAGACATAGTTAACTTCGAGGCCCAGGTCTTTCGAACGCAGCGTGTAGTAGGTGTGACCACCGGCATCAGCCCGATCCCACGCCAACCCGGCCTTGCCTTCCTGCGCCATCTGCTTGTTCACTTCATCAACAACGTGCTCGAAAGCCTGTTGCAGATGTGCTGGATCGTTGACTTCGAACACCAATTTCCAGGACGGCACGGGCAGAATCGGCCCATCGATCGCGAACGCGTACTCGCCACCGAGTGGCGCCGCAAAATCCTTACGCAGATCTAATCCATGATCGCTCTGCAGCGTGGCGAGCTTCTTATTAAGATCAGGGCTGACCTTGTTCAGCACGCCCAGCAGATCGTCAACCAGCGCCGTTGGGTCCTTTACCACAAAACCGGCCACTACGTTGGCATCCGGAGAGATGTACTCAAGCGAGCCCATCGGCGCCGGTTGTGCCAGCCAGGAAGTGACGCCGCGATTGGCCTCGGCATAGGAAAGGACGGCCCGCGTGTGTGTCTTGCCCTCGCTATCCTTTTGATCGAGGACAAACGACTTCATATTAAAAACTCCCAGCTCATTCAGCGCCTGTTCATGCTGGTCGCCTACGGCCAGGCGGCGCAGCCCGTGTGTGTGGGCGATGATCTTTTCCAGGTCCGCGGCGATCACTAGACCGGCGCCCTCGCGGTAAACTCCGGCAATGCGATCATGAAAGGGAGTCGCGGTAAAGCTGCTTGCTTGAACGCCTTTCGATACGGCCTGCAGCTGATCAAGCTTCGGAGAGGCCACCAGGATGTCCCCTGCGATCCAAACATAGATTTGTTCACCGGCTTTGGTCGCAGTGGCGGCTGCCGGCTGGGCTGACTTCGGATCGTCAACCCACTGCACCGGCGGCGCCTTGCGCTGGCCATCCACCTTCTGCATTTCCGAGTCAAAGAAGGCGCGGAAACCGGCCGGGTTTTTGAGTTCGGCCAGCACGACTGGTGCGACCGGCTCGCCGCTGTCGTTCATTGCGGCCCCGACTGCTATCTCATCGCCGAGTTGATCGCCAAATTCTTTAATGGTCGAGATGGTTTGGTTCATCCCCGGGCCTCTGCGCTCCTGGCGATTCGCAAACCAGTCCTTAAGCGCCGGGTTCTGCTGAATCCGTTCTTCGATAATCCGGTTTGATTCGGCGATCGTCGCACTGAGATTTGGCAAGGCCGCGTAAATCACAGTGTTTTCGGGCATCATGTCGAGCAGACGCGTCGAGTAACGCACACTCGGTTTGGCAACTGCGTTTAGCTCCTTCTGCAGCGCTGTCAAACCTGCGAGTGTCTTTGTATAGCGCGCCGCATTGCGGCTCCACGCGATCTCGTCTTTGACGGGAATCGTTTCGATGGAAGTGTTGGTCGTCGCCTGTTCGCCCGCGCGCAAAACCCGATCGTCGCCAGAGCGATCCAAATGAACTTCACCTTCGATCACGCTTACGCGCGATCCTTTGGTGCCGGAGTTCACGGCAAATGTGGTGCCCGTAACCGACACCAGTGAGTCGCCGGTTTCGACAAAGAAATTGCCTTTCTGTTTAGCCGCTTCCACAATCACGCTGCCGCGATCTAGGTGGAGCGTAGTGCCGCGCAGCGTCTGATTGATCGAGAACTGAGAACGATCCTTCATTTCGATTAGCGAACCATCGCCCAGGCGCACGACCGCGCGCGCGTCTTTCGCAGTGCGGATCGTGTCGCCCCGCTTTATCTTTTCCCCGGCATTCAACGAACGCGTCTGCGCGTCAGTGACAGCATAGACCGGACCATCGGCCGCCTGGACGGTGGCGTCAAACGAACCGAACGGCACATAGCGCTGAATCAACGGCAGCGCGATCAACCCCAGACCGATGACCAGCGCTGCCGCAATGCCCCAACGCAAAACGACCGGCCGCAGGCTGTAGGCAGCGACCTTGCGATTTTGTCTGCGCGCGGGCGCAACTGCTCCCACGCGAGCTTGTTTCAAGGCCCGGCGACACGGAATACACTCGTGCGTATGATCGACCAGCAAAAGCGAGCGCGCTTCAGAGAGGTTGCCGCCCAGATATGCCGGAATGAGCGTTTGAAAATCCGCACACCCTTCAATTCGATCGGCCGAAGAGCTCGCGACGGCCGCGCCTATGGCGGGAGCATTCGCATCCGTCGCTAGCCACGCCCATACTCTCTCAGTCGCGTCGCTCACCGTTGCGTCGTCGACCTGCTCGGCGCGAATTCCGGCCGTAACTTGATCCAGGATGTTGTTCAGTTCTTTGTTTTTCATGACTTACTCCCCAAGATGATTTCGGAATAATGAACCATTTTCTACTATTCTGCGCATCCACCTCGGCGGGCAGTAGCCCGCCGCTAAACGATTCAATCTCGATAACGCAAATATCGCCCAATCTCTTTCCGCAGACGCGCGCGGGCGCGATGCAGTGTGACCCCAACCACCAGCGGCGACGTGCTCATGACCTTTGCTATCTCGCCGTTGGCAAAGCCTTCAAAGTAGCGTAAGGCAAACATCTGTGCCGCGGTCGGCCCGAGCCGTGATAAAGCCTCAATCAGCAACTCCCTTAACTCGCGATCCTCCTGATGCTTTGCCGGATCATGCTTTGAAACGAACGCCGCCACACTGGCGCGATTCTCAACATCTTCGATACTAACGGCTTTCGAGCGGCTCCGGCCGCGCAACAGATCCAGCGAAGCGTTAATCGCCGCGCGCGCAAAATAGGCCGGCGCGTTCTCAGCCGCCGCCGCCGATTCCTGCCCCCGGGCCACTCGCAGGAAAACCGTCTGCAGCACATCTTCGGCGTCCGCCGCGCTGCCGGTTACCCGGTAGGCCGTGCGAAAAACACGATCGTGATGGCGCTCGAAAAGACCTTCCAGACTATTCGAATCTTCCACGGAGAGTTGGCGCACGGGCACGG
>JAWWPL010000488.1:0-5082 GCA_033850605.1 Blastocatellia bacterium
ACGTGATCGAACCCGCCGCCGGAGTCAATCGCACCGTGCTCGCGCTCCTGATGGACGCATATACGGAAAAAACGAACGACAAAGGCGAGACGCGCGTGATCCTGAAGCTGCACCATTCGATGGCGCCAATCAAGGTGGCGGTGTTGCCTTTGGCCAAGAACAAACCTGAGATCGTGGGCATGGCGAAAGCAATCAAACGATCGCTACAACCGATCGTGCGCGCGGTTTACGATGACACCGGTGGAATTGGGAAGTTATATGCGCGGCAGGACGAGATTGGGACACCGTTCTGTGTGACCGTCGACCATCAATCATTGGAAGACGAAGCCGTCACTGTGCGCGACCGGGATACCTGGGAACAGGAGCGGGTGAAGGTGGCCGACTTACCGACGTATCTGCTGCAGAGATTCAGTCCGGGGGCTTAGGTCCGAGGAAGCGTCTTAACGCAAAGGGCGCAAAGGGATTCGCAAAGTTACGCAGAGGGAAACCTCTTTGCGACCTTTGCGGAAACCTTAGCGTCCTTTGCGTTGAATCTCCGCGACGCAGATTAACCGCCGACAATTCTGATCACGTGATAATGCTTCGCGCCCTTGCGCAAAACGAGGACCTGGCCGTCGATCAAGTCTGAACCAGAGATCAGTTGACGCGCATCGCTGACGCGACGATTGTTTACGGCTACGCCGCCGCCTTGCACCAGGCGTTTGGCCTCGCCTTTCGAGGGCGCCAGACCCGAAACCATCAATGCGTCGGTGACCGTAAAGCCGTCGCCATCCAACTTTGATTTTTCCAGTTCTGTCGAAGGTACATCAGCAAAGATATCGAGGATCTCCTGCACACCCAGCCCGCTGATCTCTTTGCCGAACAGAACTTCCGAAGCCCGCAAAGCCTTCTCGAGTTCCGTCTCGCCGTGAACCAAGGCGGTTACGTGACGGGCCAACTCTCTCTGGGCCCTGCGTTTCTCGGGTTCCGTGCGAACACTCTCTTCCAACTGGTCGATTTCTTCTTTGGCCAGCCAGGTAAAGAATTTCAGATAGATGATCGCGTCGCGGTCATCAGTGTTCAGCCAGAACTGATAGAACCGGTACGGCGAAGTTAGTTTAGGATCCAGCCACACCGCCCCGGCTTCGGTCTTGCCGAACTTCACTCCGGCTGCGGTGGTCACCAGCGGAAAGACCAGGCCGTGGGCGCGCGCGCCGCGCAAACGCCGAATCAGATCAATTCCGGCGACGATGTTGCCCCACTGATCGCTGCCACCCATCTGTAGAGTGCAACCACGCCGGTCGTGCAGAACAAGATAGTCGTAGGCTTGCAACAGTGGATAGCTGAACTCAGTAAAGGAAATGCCTTCTTCCGTTTCCAAACGCCGCTTGATGGCTTCCTTGGCCAGCAGGTTATTTACGGTGAAGTATTTTCCGACATCGCGGAGGAACTCCATCATGGAAATTGGAGCCAGCCAGTCCGCATTGTTGATAATTCGTGCCGGATTAGCCGTCGCGCCAAAATCAAGAAAACGGCTTAGCTGCTCCTTAATGCCGGCCAGGTTTTCCTCGACCTGTTCGGCCGTCAGGAGTTGGCGCTCCTTAGTCTTCCCGCTCGGGTCACCAATCAATCCGGTACCGCCACCGGCGATCGCGATCGGCGTGTGTCCGAACTTCTGTAAACGTGCCAGACCCATCACTGGCAGGAGCGATCCGACATGCAAACTCGCCGCCGACGGGTCAAAGCCAATGTAACCCGTGAGCTTTTCCTCGCCGAGGATCTTCTGCAAGTCGGGCGTGGCTTCGTGGAGCATTCCCCGCCATTGGAATTCGTCGTATAGGTTCATATTCGAGATCTGCTTGAACAGTGGAAGATGATAACACGGGGCAGTAGCCGGACTGCGATGAAGGGCCCGGTTTCGTTTTTCAAAGACAAATCCCCGTCATTTGTTCGAACACAGTCTATGTGATAAAAAGCATTCGCATGCGAAACTTCGCCGTTCGATACCTCTCTTTCTCGGTTTTTCTCGTCCTCGTGATCCTGCTCGTGATTGCCACCGAGTCGGGAGCCCGACCCGATTCAATCCCTGCCCACGTTTCTGATTGCGGCGCACAGGAGCAGGATGGCTGGACTGCACTCAAGACGGACGACGGCCTCCTCTTCATTTGGAACCGAAAGGATATTAGCTTCACGCTCTCGATTAAGGGCCACGACATAAAGCCGATGGATTCCCGTGAAAACATTTTCTTTGCGGTAGACGGTCTACCCTTTCAAATTCAATCCTTGCCGATAGGTAACTTTGCGCCTGAGGCCAGAAAGAACAAGCTCGATGACAAAGCAATCTTGTTTGCGCATCGCGATTGGGAATCAAATTTTATCGCGGACGAACTCCTGCATAAGAAACTTGCCGTCCAATCCTCAAGCGTAACTCTTGCCAATGGCAGCGAAGGACTCATCTGGCAGTTCGACATGCCGAAAGAAGTGGGTGGCGAAGCAAAAAAGCAGATTTATTTGACACGCGTGAACAAGGGTTATGTGATCCTGCTAAACAGCATCATCAACGATACGTTTCCCGAAGAGGTTGTGCGGAAATTTTTGGTGGACACTATCAACACTTTGAAAGTTAGTGACGCGCAGATAGATGTCAAGAAGCTGCAGGAATCGCTTCGTAAAGGTAATCAATAAGAATGAGCATGTTTGATCCTCTTGCTATCGCAAGGAACGCGGGAGGGTCTGAGCCCTCCCTTACGGTCGGGCTAATGCCCGCTGATCCTAAGTTACTTCCCTGGCGCCTTCACCAAAACCGTCTTGCCGTCGATCAAAAGCAGCATTTCACCCGATAAGGCGAGGATGCCCTGGCGGCCTTCGGCCACGAGGCGATCGACCAGTTGGTAGAATTCATCCGTGCCGAATTCGATGGTGCGATCTGGCTTGGGATCTTTTTCGCGGCCCAGCGCGCCGGCATCTACCCAACGGTTGTTACGGCGGAAGAAGGTCCGATCCGTTATCTGCTGAACATTCGTAGTCTCGACCAGCTGCATGTTTTGAGTCAGATAATTATTCGAGCGGTTTGAGGTTGCCTGGCGCATCTGGACGCTGTTGTTCATGGCTTGGGAGACGCCGCCCATGCCACTGCGGGTTTGCTGTGCGTTGGCGTACAGTGACTGAACGGCCCTCACGCTGATCGCCTCCGTCTCCGTAAAATCAGTGCCTTCGGTAGCCAGGAACGAAGTGTATTCAGTCAGAATTCCATACTCAGTCGAAAGCCTGATGATCTCGTCGACGAGTTCTTTCATTTTCGGATCCACGACGGCGCCATTGGCCGGAACCATGACCGAAGATCCTGTTCGGACAGCAGCTGCGCTATCCGCTCCGGCTTTGGTGATCTCTTCGATCAGCCGGGCGATCTTTCTACTGGCCCAGAGACGCGGCACGAAAGCATTGCGCGTAGTGGCGCCGTTCAAATCGAATTTGAGATCAAAGGTGCGCGGTTCGCCGAGATAATTTCCTCCGATGCGGAAGTTGAGTGGATCGTTATTCTGATACTGACCCAGCAGGATGATCTGATCTCCTTCAAACACATCATTGAGTTGCGCCGGCATCAACTCGCGCACGGCCTGAGTGGTGATGATCCCATTCGCGTCGAGCGTCGCCAGTTGCGGATCCGAGAGCACCGGTCCCGAGAGACGCCGGAACACCTGAGAGACTTTGGCTTCGACGTTCTCGCGCGGAAACACAAAAGTGGCCACGGCGCGCGTGTCGTTGGCAATCGAAGTCAGCAAGGGCGCGTTTACGTCAAACCCGACTCCAAAACTGAAAATGCGCCGCCGGTGCGTGTTGGTCGCCTTAACCGCATCGCGAATCGCCGCTTCCCGTGTCTGCCCCACAGTCGGCAAGCCGTCGGTGAGAAAGATGATCAGCGGCAGCATCTCAGGCGTCGGTGTCTGGCGCAGCGCTTCAACCAGAGCGTCGTGAATATTTGTCCCGCCGTTCGCGCGGATTCCTTTTAGATAGGCGTGTGCCCGTGACAGAGTTTCACTGGTTTTAATAACCGGCTGTTCGGCGAAGCGCGCTACCGAATCAGAGTAGTCGATGATGTTGAATGCTTCTCCGTCTCTTAAACCGTCGACTACCTGCAGCGCCGCCGCTCGCACCTGTTCGATCTTTTCGCCTTCCATGCTGCCGGAACGATCCAGCACGAGGGTGACTTCGCGTCTAATGGCTGGCTGCAGCCCTGCTGCTGCGCCGCGCGGAATTCCAGCCAGCAGCAGAAAATAACCGCCGCCGACGCGGGCATCCGGATAAGCCATCAAGGATCCAGTCAGGCCATCGCCTTCGATCAGGTAAGAGAGACGAAACGGACCAGGCTCTAACTTTGCGCCGCCTTCGACACGCACTAACGTCTGTTCAGGGGCCGGGCGATCCACGGCAATTTGATGACTCGGCGAATAAACCGTGACCAGCGGAGTCTTTGATCTTACCTGCACGGTGATCTTCCAGGGTGTCGCCGTCGCTTCAAACGATTCGCTGCGGGGCAAAACATAGTCGACGCGGTTGCCGTCAGCCGCGAGCACTTGCTCATAAACCAGACGCACGCGTTGCTTGCCGCCGGGCAGGACGGGAAAGACGCTGGAGCGCACCAGATTGTAGCCGGCGAACTCCAGCAGGCCGGGATCTCTAAGCTTATTGACGATGGCGCGATAGATGGTGCGCGCCTCAGCCTTCGGCAAAAGTTTCGCCGTTGGCTCATTCGCTGATCCGGCGAAGGTGAACGAGCGCACGACCGCGCCGTCCGGAACCGGCACCAGCATCTCACCTTCCTGTTGCCTTTCACTTGGGTTCGTCAGACCTATTTCCAGAGTGGTGGTGGCGACTTGTTGCAGGATGCGCACATCGGCCGAGACGTCGCTGATCTGAATCGGCTGGGCCTGAGCGCGAATCGCGTACACGCGAGCCTGCGGAATGATCAGATTTGCGGAGTTCGGTGAAAAAGGGTCGGGGAGGGGTCGCGTCAACTCCTGCGCTCGCCCGGTTGAGGTCAAGAGACTGCAGCAGAGCAGCACCAGGCAAAGCAGGCTGGCTGCCATCGGAACTAGTTTTTTC
>JAWWPL010000514.1:0-7952 GCA_033850605.1 Blastocatellia bacterium
TTCGAGTCGCGCCAGGCGGTCCTCAATCGTCGGTTCTTCAAAGGCGCCGTCCTTGTTTCTCTCGCGACGCTCTCTAGCGAGCCGGGCTAGTTTATTATCTTTTACGGACAATTGCGGGACTCCAATCGGGCAGCGCAAGCAGGGTCGCCACCAGTACTCTCAGTGTAGAGGCTGGGTTCACCAGCTGTCAATATTGTTTTCCGCGATTGCGTCAGGCAGGTGAAACAGCATATTCTGCTGACATTTATTAGGTTTAAGCTCGAAACTTCAAATGCCTAAATCTCAGAACAAGAATTCCCTCAGAGCACTTCCGTCAGTGGATGCTCTCTTGCGCACTGAGACCGCGCAGTCCATACGGCCGCAGTTGGGCGCAACCCGTTTGAGTGCGCTTGTCCGTCGAGTTACCGATGAGATGCGACGTGAAATTCTCGCCACGGCTTCGGTCGAAGAGACTGAGAATGGATCTCAATCAAGCCTCTTAAGCGAGGCTGAAAAGCGGCTGGCCGCGACGCACTTGCATGAAAGCGCAAAAAGATTGCGACACGTTATTAACGCGACTGGCGTTGTGCTGCATACCAATCTGGGACGCGCGCCCTTATCGGAAGCCGCTCGCCGAGCGATTACAGAGCAGGCCGCGGGCTACTGCAATCTGGAATATGACATCGTGAACGGAACGCGAGGACCACGGAGTCCGCGTGTCGATGACCTTCTCGCCGACTTGACCGGAGCGGAGGCTGCTCTGGTGGTGAATAACTGCGCAGCCGCAACCTTGCTGGTGCTCACGGTTCTTGCCGCGGAAGGCGAGACAATTGTTTCGCGCGGTGAGTTGGTTGAAATCGGAGGCGACTTTCGCGTGCCCGACGTCATGGCGCAATCGGGCACTCGTATGATTGAAGTTGGCACTACAAACCGGACACGTCTATCAGACTATCGAAAAGCGATCTCCGAAAATACGCGCCTGATCATGCGCGTGCATCCCTCCAACTATCGCATCATCGGTTTCACCGCAACGCCGGCGCTTAAAGAGTTGGCGAGTCTTGCCCATGATACGGGTTTAACCTTTTACGAAGACGCCGGATCGGGCGCCCTGCTCGATTTCACGGAATATGGAATTGACGGCGAACCCGTAATCAGTAAGTCGATCGAAGCCGGCGCGGATCTCGTGTCCTTCAGCGGCGACAAGCTTCTCGGTGGGCCGCAAGCCGGCTTGCTGGTCGGTCGCTCAGAACCGATCGAACGCATGCGGAGGCATCCCCTTTATCGCGCTCTGCGAGCAGACAAACTCCGTCTGGCGGCGCTCGAAGCCACACTCGACTCGTATGCTCGCGGCACCTCCGTTAGTGAGGTCCCGGCGCACCAACTGATCGCTCAATCAGCCGACAGAATCAAGGAGCGTGCTGAAAGTATGATCCTGCGAATGCGAGACCAACTAGTCGACTCCGTCAGTCTGGATACCGTCGATGGCGAGTCCGCTGCCGGGGGCGGTTCAGGTCCATCTTCACGCCTTCCCACTGTGCTCGTTTCAATAGCTCATCAAGGACTGACTCCGAACCAAATTGAAGCCGCGCTACGTCGCGCGGAAACGCCCGTGATCGCGCGCATCGTCGATGACCGAGTCCTCCTGGATTTGCGCACCGTCGCCGAAAGTGACGAGCAGTTTCTCGAACGCGCAATCCTCGGCCTACCCGCATAACCCAGAAGCCCCCTGGCCGCGAACGCTCGAATCCTACTCCTTCCCCAAAAAAGCTAGGAAAACACAGCAACTCAAGGCATTATTTCTAGTGCATAACGCCGTCCGGCAATGTATAATCTCGTTGGCATCTCGTATCTCGCGGCTCAAGCGAGTTCCAGGACGGTCCCATCACCTCTCGAGTTCTCCTAAAAGCTTTGAAAACCTTTTCGTGGAAATCGCTATTCGTCTCAATCGGCCTCGCCTTCATGGCGGGCGCGGTGACCTGTGTCATCTGGCGGGCCGGGTTAATCGATTCGCTGCAGGCAGCGTTCGTTGTAAATGTGGGCCGTGGCGAAGCTCCACTCCAGTCTCCGCAGACGGGGCTTGGACTTCTGCTGATCGTCGCCATCAGCAGCAGTGCGGGATTCTTTGTCAGTCGCGCGGGTGCGCGACGCTCTTTCCTGATTCTCGGCCTGGGTTTTCTGACGACTGCGGCAGCCAGCTTAATCGCTTCGCGTTTTCTCAAGATCGACATCCTGTTCGCGCCCATGGCGGTGGGAGCAACCTGCGCAGTCTTTCTGGTCCAAGTTCATCGACTCTGGCTCCTCGACACCTTGTTCACCGACCACCTCAACCAGACCTCGGCCAGGACGGAGACGGCGGAAAGTCTCGCGCAGAGTCGCCTGAACAGCGGGCTCAAACTTTTGCAAACCATTCTTCCGCTGGAAGAGGCAGTTGTTTTCGAAGTTGATGACTTGGGAGCTCTGGTCCCCTGCGCCCGGCTGCGCAACGGTCCCAGCAACGCAATCGAACCGGGGCGGAACGCCGTCTGGCGCCGTCTGATTGAACTCTGTGATCAGGCAGTTGACACCAGCGAGATTTCAGTCTCTCTCGCCGGGCAGATCGATTCTCTGGAAAGCGTCGCGATCCCTTTGCGTCACGAAGGTCGCACTGTAGGTGCTTTGCTCTTGCGTCTGCGCGAGAGTTTCGATCAAAGCGATCGCAGACTGCTTTCGGCGGTTGGCGCCCAGGTAGCGCGCAATCTGCAACGCGAAGAGGCCCGCAAAAGGAAGCTCGATGGCCACCTGCCCGCGCTTGTTTCCGCTCGCACATCCAGTCATCGTCTGCACGCCCTTGATGTCCTGAGCGGAGTCTTGACTGAAAACCGTTTTGGCGCGCAGGTGCTGGCTGAATCTGCAGATGGTTATGCAATCGCTTATCTCGACGGAACTCTCGGCTTTGTTAATCCCGCAATGCTCTGGGCCGCGCGCATGAACGAGTCTGAAGTGCGCGAGGTTGATCTATTCGGCTTGCTTGATCGGTTTCGCTCCGGCGTTTTCGATGAACCATCGATGGCAGTTCGGCGCGTGCTGCAATCAGGCGAGCCCTATGAACGGGAATTGAAGTTCGCCGATCGCGACCAAACTCTGGAGTTGCGGATTGCGTTGGCTACGGATCGCAATGGGAATGGATCGAATGGCAATGGCGCCGGCGCGCCTCCGCTGTGTTTTGCCATTCGGGTTCGCGACGTCAGTCAAATGAAAGAGTTCGAACAGTTGAAGAGCGACATGATTTCTCTGATGTCACACGAGTTGCGAACTCCGCTTACGAGCATTAACGGCTTCGCGGAGTTATTGATTCTCGATGACAAGATTCCCGAAGAGTCGCGTGAATTTCTGCAGATCATTACCAACGAATCCCAGCGGATGTCACGCATGATTGATACATTTCTGTCGGTGACCCAGCTGGAACGGGCCGACAAGAAAGAAGTAACAAAAATCGCCTTGCGGCTGGACGAAGTCGTTCGCGAGGTGCTGAGCACATTGCAACCGCTCGCTAAGAAGAAACGCATTCGCCTGACTGAGCAACCCAATGGGCATATTCCCCCGGTTGCGGCTGACAAGAGCCTCATCACGCAGGTGCTCACGAGGCTGCTGGATAACGCCATCAAGTACAGCCCGGAACGCACCGCGGTGACCGTCTCGACCGTGCTGGAAGCCGAAGCCGTGCGCATCGTGGTCGATGACCGCGGTTATGGCGTGCCGGCCGAGTCGATCGATCGCATCTGGGAAAAGTTTTATCGCGTGGCTCGCGACGGCCAGGAGAAAGACGAAGAGTCAACCGGCCTGGGCCTGGCGTTCGTCAAGGAAGTTGTCGAACAACACGGTGGATCGGTGGCGGTTGAGTCGGAAGTAGGACGCGGGTCGAGATTCAGTTTTGCCCTGCCCCGGCTGTAAGCTGGTATAGGCCCAATACGTCCTATCCGACCTATTGGGGTGGCGAGGAAATCAACTCCAGTTTCGTCGTGTTGATATTGAGCAGCGGACCCAATTCATAAACGTTCCGATACCCATAGCTGTACAGGGCGATGTAGGTCGATAGATTAAGCGAAGCGGTCGGGCTCTTTGACGGGAATGCTTTCTCGGCGCCCACGAAATTGTTATTACAGTAAATCAGGATGCGCGTGTTCTTGTCTGGCAAAGTGCTCTTGAGGCTCTCAACCGTGATGTCCGGAAAACTCAGGTTGAGCGCGTCTTTTATATGCAGCTCATTGTATTTCTCCTGGCTGCGGGCATCCAGGATAACGGTGCCACCCTCTCGGCTCATCTGGATAAACTCGGCTTCCGTTAGCCGCCGCGACTCGCGATACTTCGCGGCCTCCGCTGAAATGTGAAGGTAACCCTGCATATCAATTGCCGGGTTAACAATCGCTGGGTTGCTTTGAGCTCCGGCAAATTGCACCACGGAGAGAATGGTTAGCGTCAGTAAGAATAGTCGTTTCATTCGAGATCGTCCTCCTCTTCTCCCTTTGAACGATCCATAGCTCAGACGCTTGCGTGCAAAAACTGGTCGATTTTTATTTAGGACAAAATGAAGGTTAGACACCCGGGATCTTATTAATCCGGCCGCGACAGCTCGCCGCTCCACAGTAACAACGCTTTGAATCGGGGTGCAGCGTCTGTTCATAGTCCACGGTTATTTCTTCGCCCGGAAGGATGTCTCGCAGCGCGAAGAACACTATGTGGCCATAGATAGTCCGCACATAAGCATTCGGCTCGCACGAATGATTGATGTAGTGGGTACCGTTGCCACCGCGACTGCCGTCAATGCTCCAGACGCCGTCGACATCACAGATGCGCAGTTTTGCTCGGTGGGCGCGGAGTTGCGCCTCGCGATCGGGAATTCGCTCGCCCGTGTATTCGGCTATCTTACGACGGCGCGGAAAATAAACGGTGGCAAAACAACCGCGGCCGTTGATTAAAGATTTTTGAATAGAGAGGCCGGGTGCGAGATTCAGCGCCATGTGCGGAGTATTGTACGCTAATTGTCACGCGCCGGCTGTTCGCGAAAGGAATTCCCCACGCGTCGATTACTCAATCTTTAGCTTTTACGATTTGGCGCGCCCTTTAGTCTGCTTGAACGTACCCGATGAGAAGGGGGCTTCGCCGCAATATCGCCCATTACTACTCTTCGATTTTCCCCGGCAATTCGCAAATCAATGAGTTGACCCTGAGAGCGCTCTACCTGAAAAGGCTTCATATAAATCGAAGCAATGCTTGAGAAAGCCTCGTGCACACCCAACCCAGCAAACAACCCCAGCACCATAGAACCAATCGCCTTCGCTACATAAGATATCCGCCGGCGGATTGCTCGCAAACCAACCGGACAATCTTTAGTAATGATCGATCCATCGCGCCGGCGATAGAACCTGACGCACAACCTTCCCTCGTTTCGAGCGATCAAGGATTCAGCTTCTGATTTGGTCATGCTGGAGAGGTTATAAACGTTGAGACTGCACTGGCCGCAGAAACGCATTCGCTCACTGCCAATCATCTGGTCCCAGTCAGCAGGACACGGCGCCGCGACCCGCACGTGATTTAATGGATTGTTGAATCGGGCCATGATTCTTTCCTGCTTGACGCTAAACAAACTGCGCGTTCGCTCAAACAATTTGGAGTGCGCTGAGAGTCCAATTACCTTCGCTCTATATTTGCGGACCGACGTAACGTACGAATTTCAGATCGGCCAGCGCCGCCAGCTTCTCAATCGGCAAACGTCCGATCACCATCTTGGCTGTCTTGGGATCGAGCACGATTTCAAATCCCATCTCCTTCAACTTAGCCATGGTCTCTTCTGATTTGTCATTCAACCAGATCTGAACTTCAGCTTTACCGTTGCGAACGAATTTGACCTCGTCCGGCCCCGGTTTGGCTTTAGGATCTTTCAAACGATCGATGACCGCCAGCACCGTTGGATGGAACTTCGACTGGAGATCCGCTCGCTTCTTCTCCTCCGGCGAAAGGTTTCGCGTGCCATCGATAGCAATGGCTTCATCAGCCACCATCACAGCCGTGGCTGGAGAAGGAGGACTCGATGAAGCCACAGTGCCGCTGCCGCTTCCCGCCGCACGTTTTTTGGCCGGACTGGTTCCCGATTTGGTAACCACAACCGATTGGGCGCTCGCCTGAAGTGGGCTTGGAGGCCGCTGGTAAAAGGCCGCGTTTCGTCCAAAGCTGGCGTTGAAGGTCCCGCTGAGTTTCAGACTTTCCTGGCCAAACACCGCCGCGCGATTCACACCCTCCGGCACTTCCACCGGTACATCGATGCGCCTCGGCTGACCACCGTCGGTCACAACCATCTCTTCGACCGCCACGAAAGAAGTGAATTGCGTCATCAGGCGATAGTCCAGACCAAGCTGGGTAATAGCCTGCTTCACTTCTTCCTTCATTGTGCCCCGCTGCGCCCCTTTAAAGTCCTGGCTCATTAAGTCATCGACCCGCGTGCGCGCCCACAGCGTAGCCAGCACGTCGTGTTGATCTGCGTTAGAAAAGTCGACCGGGATCTCGCGCACAAAATCGCGGCCCACCATTTTTCCTTTCAACCGGATCGTTCCGCGACCATTCCCCGTGTAGCGCCCGGTAAGAATCACTGGCTTTGCGCTGAACAGATCGGGCACAGTTTTCGGATAAACGTCCGCTACCGGCAAACCATTCCAATCGACCGAAATATCGGTGAGCAACGGATTACGCACACGTTCGTGCATGCGCCGCGCCGCTGCCGATCCATCATCGTTGAGTCCGACATACTCGACTTCGCCCCGGCCGTATTTGGCCATGCCGTCGAGCAGGAACCGATTCACGCTGTTACCAATACCGAATGCGAACACGCGCGCGTTGGGGTGCCTCTGCACTTCGCCGATGATTTCCATGTCGTCGCCGACATAGCCGTCCGTCATAAAAACCACGATGCGCACGTGGCCCTGCGCGTCCGAAGGATCCATCGAAGCCTTGATGGCTTTCATCATTTCGGTGCCGCCACCACCCGTACGCGACTCGAGAAACGCCTGCGCCTTAGCCAGGTTTTCTTTGGTCGCCGGCACCGGTTCGGGAAACAATATGTGTTCGTCGCCGGAGAACGTGATCAGATTGAAGGTGTCGTAGGGATAAAGATTGTCCAGCGCCAGCTTCATCGTCTCTTTGGCTTTCTCGATCGGAAAGCCACTCATCGATCCGGAAGTATCGAGTACAAAAACCAGCTCTTTGGGCGTCACGTCTTCAGCGGCGACTCGATCAGGCGGTTGCAGGATGAGAGTGAAAAAGCCGCCTTTGTCGGTCGAATGCGTCAGCAGAGCATCTTCGATCTTCTTACCGGCCACGTCATAGAGCAAAACAAAATCCTTGTTGGGAATAGTCGCTTGATCTTTCAACCGGACGATTGCGCGACGGTCGTCCGGGCGTTCGATAGAAACGTCATGCGTCTTCGAGCTCAGCGCATCGATCGGCACTCCGGCATCGAGCGAAACATCAATCGACACGTCGTGGCCGGCCCTCATCCCAACTGGCGCCGGCTGTGGCGTTACCCGCGAAGCATCCGTCACCTGGTTCGTGTCTGGCGCAAAGCCGTTTCCCTGCGCGCCCGTGGGTGTGCCGGGTACATAGCGCGGGCCGACCACCATAGGGAAAACAAATTCATACGAACCATTTTCGTACTTCAAAGTTTCGACGTAGCTAATCGTGATCTTGATTTGTTCGCCCGGCAGAATATTGGCGATCGATTGGGTGAAGATATTCGGCCGTTCCTGATCGAGCAGACTGGCGGTCTGTCCGTTTGATTTTGCTGCTTCATAAACGGCCTGGGCCTCCTCGCGCCGCAAAATCTTTCCGCGCACCGTGCGATCGCCGACCGTCATGGTCATGTCGTCGACGGCGGCGTTTTGCGGCAGCGGAAACGTGTAAACCGCTTCGATCTTTTCGGGAAAGGGATTTTCAAACTCCTGGGT
>JAWWPL010000179.1:0-5218 GCA_033850605.1 Blastocatellia bacterium
CGCAATCCCTCCGGCCCACAATCCCGTGCGCCACCCAAACGCCGTCACGCCTATGCCTATGATCAGCAGCACCGAAAAAGAATCCAGCACCCACTGAACGTTCTGCACCGCGGCGGGAGACCGGTTATGGGTCAAGGTGTAAACGAACGCCAACCACAGCGGGTAACCCGGCGGATAGATCGCTGCGTCCGTGTGCGCGGGATCGTCGATCAAGAAAATCGATGAGCGACCGTCAAGCCAATCCTGCGCCTGGCGATCGAAGTTGGCGTAAATGCCGCTGGGAAACCAACCCGGTTCGTCAAGATGTGCGCGCAGAAAATTAGCCGTCAAGGCGCGCACGCAAAAGGAGAGGGCCAGGATGAAGAGGAGCGCCAGGACGCGCTTGGTTAAGGGATTAGACAGTTTTTGGGAAAACCAACTCAAGATTCTTGATCAAATCAGAAAGCGATTTCGAAAGGGCGAATTGTAGCAGGTCAGTGATGAGATGGAGAGGGTCGAGGATGGAGCGCGGGCATCCTGCCCGCCAGCGCGCGCAGCTCGCTCAACCTCCCAATGATGCGCCAGGATGGTTCGCGCTTCGCGCTCAGGCGGACAGGATGTCCGCGCTCCGAAGAGCTCTCCGAAGAGGGCTCACTTCCGCGCCGAGATAATTACATTCCATCCGATGCTTCGCTGTAAGCGGCGGAACATGCCTTCGGGAATAAGCCGCCCCAGAAAGTAGAACTCTGGCCGCGTTAGTTGTTCAACCTGGACTTTCACTTCCCTGAACATCGAAAACAGTTTGCGCGCGTCGCGGCGGCTATAGACCTTCACGAGCGGATTTCCGCCCCCTTCGTTGAACTCTACATACTTGCCCATGATGTCCGCGGGGGAATTTCCGCGCAGCAGCTCGGTTTTCAATATTCCGTATCTAATGATCACCTGTCCCCAATAGCCTAAGGATCCGCGATGATAGAGCATCACTCGCGCCAAGCCGCCAGGTCGCAATACGCGGTGGATCTCAAGCACCGCGCCCGCGGTGTCCGGCGTGTGATGCAGCACGCCATTGGAATAAACGGCGTCGAAACTCTCATTCGCGAATGGCAAGTGCTCAGCGTCGCTAAGTGCAAAGTCGCCACGCTCGTCATAGACGGTAAAATGTTGGCGCGAAATCTGAACTGAGCGCGGAGTCAGATCAACTCCGGTAACCTGTGCGCCGCCGCGCGCGAATTGCAAAAGGTCCGTGCCCATGCCGCAACCCACCTCGAGCAGGCGTGCGCCAGCGAACTCTGTGAAGCCCATTACCTCGGGCATCCAGGGCGCGTACTCGGTATAGCGATGATGCTCAACGGCGTCGAAGAATTCGCGGGTGCCCAACTCGTGCTCGCGGCCATACACCGCGCCGGCCGGATCTCCGGTCCACTGTTCGCGGGCGCGTTGTTTTTCGTCGGCGAGTTTTTCAGTCACACGGTTCACGTCGTCCGCGACGGCTGGTGATAAATCGTTTCTCAAGAACTCTTCCGCCAGGAAGCGTAAGCGTCCAGCACGCGCTGGGCATTATGTTTCCAGGTGTGCTGAGCGTCCGCTGCATCTCGGGCCGCGGCACCCAAACGCTCTCGTAACTCTCGCGATCGGCTTAGTCGCATGATCGCGTCTGCTAATTGGCTTACATTGCCCGGTTCAGTCAGCAAAGCAGTTTCTTCATCAACCAGCACCTCGGCAATCTGTCCCAGCCGGCTGGCAATAATGCCCTTTCCCATAGCCATGTACTCGAAGAGTTTCGTGGGTGAACCAAAAAATTCACTGCCATCCTCCAGCGGCACGTGCGGTGACAACAGGATTTCGCAGGCATCCAGCAAAGCGGGAACGCGTGCGTGCTCAACGTGGCCGGCGAAGATCACTTGCTGCTCTTTTCCCGCAACGCCAACAAGCCGTTGCACCTCGTCACGCAGCTTGCCGGCGCCGACCAGCAGAAAACGCACCTTGGAATCAGCGGGCAGCGAAGCGACCGCCTGGGCCAAAGTCAGCACGCCGTGCCACGGACCAAAAGTTCCGACGAAACCGCAGAGTATTTCATCTTCCGTCACTCCCAGACTTTGACGAACCGCGAGCCCACCGACGCCGGGTCGAAACTTTTCAGTATCGACGCCGTTCGGATTGACCACGATTTTTTCATCAGGAACTCCGGCGCGCAGGAGGTTGCGCCGCTCAACGTCCGCGACGACGAAAATACGGGCCGCGCCTTCCAGGTTCAGACGCTCAAATCTGGCCAGCAGCGGCAGCATTTCCCCTCGGTCCCAGTGTTTTCCCATCCAGACTTCCGACCCGTTGTATTCAAGGAACAGCGGCAGGCCGCTGCGCAGGCTGGCGGCCACACCTGCCCAGCTAAAGCGAGCATAACGCTGGTAGATTAGATCAACCGGCGCGCGCTCGATCTCTCGCATCGCGCCCGCGGAAAAAATCAGATTGTTGCGCAAGTCGAAAGCGGCGCGGGTCGAACCTAACGGTTCGGGGTCAATCAGCGTCAGCTTGGTCCGATCGATTCCGGCGATGTAGTCGTTGCTGATCACTCTTATCGCCGCGCCCAATTCAGTCGCCGCATCGACGAAACCATTTATGTGCGTCGCCGCGCCTCCGGCCTGGGTGCCCACGCCAGGAGTGCTGCGCAGGTATGCGATGCGAGGCGCCGCAAGATTTCCAGTTATTTGAAAAGAGACGCCCTTCCTGACGGCCGGGTTGCTGCCCCGCTCAGTGCGAACGTTCGCTTGACTCTCAACCGCCCGCTGCAGTTTTTTAAGACCGGAATATGAACGAGCGATCGCGGCCGCGCTGACGATTGATTCCCGAGGAAAACGAAACGGCGTGCGCACCAGAATGCCCGGGCTTGACTCGTCTCTGCTGTTGCCGTTCGCATCGATTAGCACGACGCGACGCGCCCCCGCCAGCGCGCCAAAAAGGAGTAAATCGTTTTGCCCGCTCTGCCACGCGAGTCGTTCCGTCGCTATCGCAAAGATATCCGGACGAAGCGAATGCAGCGCACGAATGCGACCGAGCGGCGTGGAGCTTTCAAGTTCGCCGCGCGAGATATTAAGTATGTCGGCGCCGGGATGCTTCTTCTGCAACCATTCGCGGACCCGCTCTTGGTCGCCGCTAAGCACAAGCAAAACTATTTTCATGCAGATTCACTCGTGAGCTTTAGTTGGAGACGCGAGGTGTGCCTGCACCAGTAAATTCCTGAACTCGCGACCGCGCAAGAGAAATATTTCTATCGGGCGCCGTCCGGTTTTCAGGCAAAAGTAAACCGCTACGAACAGAAAAATCAGCGCATAGCTTATCGTCGAGGTTACGGCGGCGCCACGCGCGCCAAACACCGGCACCAGCGCCAGATTGAGCCCCAGGCTAACGGCCAGCGTGATCAACCAAAAGAGCGGAATCGCGAGGGGCAGACCTGTACCGGTGAAATGCTGCACCAAAACAGATTCGATCCCGATCAGACATATGCCGGGCAAAAGAATCAGTAACTGGATGGTGGCGTCGGCGAAGCGCGCACCATAGATGAGCGGCAACAGGAACGAGCCGGCCGCGACCACACCACACATAAGCAACATTACGAACGATACATATCGCGTAACCTGGATCGCGAACTCGGCGCGCGGATCCTGATAAGATGCAACGCGGGGAAACAGCAGCATGGCAATCACACCCGGCAGCATGGTCAAAAGGTTTGCTACCTGCGACGCGACCGCGTACACGCCGGCTTCGGCCGCGCCGCGAAAATGATTCACAATCAGCAGGTCGAAACGAAAGATCAAAGTTGCGGCCATCAAGGGGATGAAAAACCTGAGGCCATAGCCAATCGCGGCTTTGAATAGCGCAGCATTCGGTCGAAAGGGCCGACTCTCTTTCTGCCTGGCCAACAGACGCCGTACGGTCCAGAGCATGGCAACGCTCAGCACGACTGTAGCCGCCGTATTGAACGAGACGAGCACCTTCAGAGTCGAACCGAATACCAGGAGCACGAGAATCGCATTGAACAACGCCAGAGCCGGCGCCATCGCATCAAGCAAGTTCATCTGGCGGATTCGATCCATGGACAGCAGCACGTTAAGGCCCAGAGACAGCAGAAACTGAAAAGGGAGCGAGACAGCTGCAATCACAATCAGGTCCGGCGAAACGCCGCCAAACAGCAGCGGCTTGAACTTCGCGAGTGCCACCACCACCATGGCCACCAACGTCCCACCGCATAGCGCAAAGACGATGGTGTTTGCCCAGACAGGAGCCACGGTTCGCCGATCCTTGGCGATGAAATAAGTGTTGGAGGAGGTGAGACCAAGACTGCCGAGAGTCAAAGCAAGCACAATCGTCGTGTTCAGCACAGCCAGTGATCCGAGGCCTTCCGGTCCCAGCCATCGCGCGACGATCACGCTGGCGCCGACCGTGCCAAGAAGCATTACCAGCCGGGTCACGATCGTCAGCGCTACCCCGGAAGCGAAACTGCCAAAGGCTACCGCAGCGACCGGCTGCACGGCCGCCGCGCTAAGCGTTGCTGAGTTCTCATTATCTAACAATGAAATCCCTCGGAGCGCGGACATCCTGTCCGTCAGCGTGCGCTGCGCGCTCAACCTCCCGGCTGGTCAACTTCAAAGTCCGGTTCGCGCTTCGCGCTGAGGCGGACAGGATGTCCGCGCTCCACTTACCTTTTCCCAACAATCCAACGTTCATACCAGAGACTCAAATTCAGTAAACACCACAGATTTGCGCTCCAATCGCGCGTGCCCCGGGCGTGCTCATCCGCCATGCGCTGCACGAACGCGTAGTCAAAGAAGTCCCGCTGGCGGATTGACGAGTTCATCAACTGCTTAACCAAGTCATCGCCCCCTGGTCCGCGGAACCACTCGTTTATCGGCGCGCCGAAACCACGCTTGGACTGGTACAGCACATCCGCCGGTAAAATTGATTCCAGCGCCCGCTTTAAAATATGCTTTCCCGTCGCACCTTTTACTTTTAGACCTCGCGGCAAACCCATCGCGTATTCAATCAGATGATGATCCAGAAAAGGAACACGTGCTTCGACCGACGTAGCCATGGTGAGCTTGTCAACGCGCATCAGCAAAAGCTCAGGCAGGCGCAGTTTCAATTCCAGGTAGGTCATGCGCGCGGCGTAATCCGACGCCGGCCGCGCCCTGGCAATCGTCTCCTGATACTCGCGCACGATGTGGTAGGTTGAAAGCCCCTGGTA
>JAWWPL010000383.1:0-3305 GCA_033850605.1 Blastocatellia bacterium
ATTTGCGCAAAACCGTCCAATCAATTTCGGCTGTTTAAGTTAAACCGGCCTTGAGGCACCAACTCCGCGGCAAGGAATGCGCCGAAGATACATCGTGTCGATATTGCTCCTCTGAGTGTCAATTCTGATATCCTCTCCGCGACATGAACCCGAGACTCATCGCCATCTCTGGAACTCTCAAAGGAACAATCTTCACCCTCGCCGAGAGCGAGACCGTGATCGGGCGGGAAGCGTCCAACCCTGTATGTTTGAACGACCTCTCGGTTTCGCGGCGGCATTGTGTGATCAAGCGGGAAACAGCCGAGCTGCAAAACAATTCGGCAGAGGCCGAGCAAAGCACTGATCTCGGCAACAATCCTGATCTGCCCAATGGCGGGATCTCCCAATTCACGATCGTCGATTTCGAAAGCTTCAATGGGACTTTCGTTAATGGCCTGCCGGTGAAAGAGCACGCGCTGGCGCATGGAGATCAGATTGCTGTTGGTGATGTGGTCTTGCTTTTTCTGCTTCACGAAACCGAGACAGGGACCAAGGCTGCTATCCAGTCTGACGAGGGCAACTTGATCACGCGATCGACAATCAGATTGCGGAGGGATGATGCGCTCTATCTTCGTCCCGAGAAGATGCTGGCCGAGCTGCCGGCAACCGCGCGCGTCGCGCAAGATCTCAACGCTCTAATCAAAATCAGCACCACGATTAATTCGATTGGCGGGCTGGCAGAGCTGCAAAAGGAACTACTCAGATTAGTTATCGAAGTCATTCCCGCTGAGCGCGCCGCCATACTTCTAATTGATGTAAGGAAGAATGTGCCTGACTCGATCTGTGGCTGGACCAGGATGGCGGGGCCAGACAATTCGATCACAGTGAGCCAGACCATCGCCAATCAGGTCTTACGCGAGCGCATTTCGCTCTTGAGCAACGACCTGTTTCAAGCTGGCGGTCTCGTCGAAAGTCCGAGCCTGGTCGAAAGCCGCATTTGCTCAGTCTTATGCGTACCTCTGGTCATTTTAGAAAACTCGCTGGGCGCCATTTATCTCGACACCAGCGATCCGGCGTCGCGCTTTGACGAAGGCCACTTGCAGTTGCTCACCGCAATAGCGGCGATCGCGGCGGCTCCGATTGAAAACGCCAGACGCGTAGAGTGGCTGGAAGCGGAGAACCAGCGTCTGCGAGAAGAGATTCACGTCGAGCATCAGATGATCGGTGAGAGCGCGGCCATGCGCGCGGTCTACCAATTCATCGGCAAGGTTGGGGCCACCGATTCCACAGTTTTGATTCGCGGCGAAAGCGGCACCGGAAAGGAACTGGCTGCGCGCGCAATTCATTTAAACAGTCCGCGCTCGGCAAAGGCTTTCGTCGCCATCAATGGCGCGACGCTTTCCGAAACGTTGTTGGAAAGCGAGTTATTCGGCCACGAAAAAGGATCGTTTACGGGCGCGATTGCGCAGAAGCGCGGCAAGTTGGAGGTAGCTGACGGCGGCACGTTGTTCCTCGACGAAGTAGGTGAACTCACCGGTCCCATACAAGCCAAGTTGCTGCGTGTCCTTCAGGAGCAGGAGTTCGAACGTGTCGGGGGGACCCGGCCCATCAAGGTTGACGTGCGCATTGTGGCGGCCACGAACAAGGACCTTGAAGACGCGCTTACCAACGGCAGTTTTCGCCAGGATTTGTATTACCGTCTGAACGTCGTGTCGGTAACGATGCCGGCGCTGCGAGATCGCCGCGATGATATTCAACTTATCGCCAGTTACTTCTCTTCAGTCTTCAGCAAGAAATGCCGGCGGCGAATTCAGGGAATCTCTCCCGAGGCCCGCGCTGTTTTGAGAGCGTATGACTGGCCCGGCAACGTGCGCGAATTGGAAAACGCGATCGAACGTGCGCTGGTGCTGGGCTCAACCGAAATGATCGTGCCCGAGGATTTGCCTGAGGCCGTCTTCGAGACTGGCAAACCGAGCGAGCTTCCTGCCGGCGGATATCACGATCAACTAAAGAGGGCTAAGAAATCGATCGTATTGAAAGCAATTGAAGCGGCGGGGGGCAATTATACCGAGGCCGCCAAACACCTCGGCCTGCACGCGACCAATCTGCACCGGTTAATCCGCAACCTGGATCTCAAAACTACTTTGAAAAAGTGAGCTCGCTGCCAGCGCACGACCTTCAATCCTCATGGATCGTAGGCGCGTCGGCGTGCGGCACGAAGCACTGGCGGCACCTTGCTTCGTACATGCCCGTCGCACCCACGGCCACGCGTTCTTCGGATTCGAAGATGCGTTGCGAGTAGTTGGCGGGCTGGCCGCATTTTACGCAGATGGCGTGTGTCTTGGTGATGTATTCGGCGACGGCGAGTAGTTGCGGCATCGGCTCCCAGGGCTTGCCGGTGTAGTCCTGATCCAGGCCCGCCACGATCACTCGCTTCCCCTGTTCGGCCAGTTCATTGACGACCTTGATCAGTTCGTTATCAAAAAACTGGGCTTCGTCGATCCCTACAACCTCTGTGTCGGGTAAGACATGAGCTCGGACATCGGCGGCGGTGCGCACGTTGGCGGATTCGTGCTTCATCTCTGAGTGCGAGACGATGTGATCCTTGGAATAGCGTTCGTCGATCTCCGGCTTGAACACCTGAACTCTCTGGCGCGCGATCTTGGCGCGACGCAAACGGCGAATCAATTCCTCGGATTTCCCAGAGAACATTGAGCCGGCGATTACCTCGATCCAGCCGACGCTGCGCGGCGCCCATCCCGGATGTTCGCTGCGGTTGTGGACATCGACATCTTCGGGTTCATTGTTTCGGGTCATCGTCGCTGAACTATTCATGGGTAACAATTTGTCTCTTTCAAACAAAGTTTGATCTGATCGTCGGTGCAGTCTAATTCATGGCGATTCATTTCCCAAAACCGGCGGGCGCTGCTGTTTCTCGCAGAGGCGCAAAGATAATTCCTAAGGCGCCAGGAAAAAACCAATCACACCGTGAAAACTAGCTGAGAAAAAGAAGAACGATCCACGAAATCATACGAAGCAACACTAAGAGTCCTTCTATTTATTGTTCATTTCGTGTGATTTCGTGGATCGCTTTTCGGTTCTAACCGGCTTCACCAAAACCACCGCCGCCCGGCGTTTCAATCCGCACGCGATCGCCTGCCGCCAGGTCCCAACTGCCTTTAGACGGAAGCTGCTCCTTATTTCCGTCGGCGCGAATTATGAACGCGCGACCCAGTGCGCCGTCATCGCCACCTTGCAGTCCATACGGCGCGCGCTTGCGGCGATCGGAGAGCAAAGACATTCGTGCCGGTGCCAGAACCTCAATC
>JAWWPL010000184.1:0-3429 GCA_033850605.1 Blastocatellia bacterium
AACCAGGGCTTCGGCAGGCATCTCCGGTTTCAGCCCAATGTCCGGCAAACTCCAGCTCCCCTCGTGCGCCGGATTTCACTGGTCAATCAAATAGCCAGTGATTGAAATGCTAACGTATTGTTCAGGCGCCATGCCGTTATTGATATAGGCCACCAAAGAATTACCCGCGGGAATGACATAGCCGGAGCACAGATGAACCTGATCTGATTTCATAGGCTCAAGACTGACTTGAAATAGAATGTCATGCTTTTTGGCGATGAGATTCGCGTTGGCAATGTTCACTGTCAACGGCTGCCGCACGCTTCCCTGTGCTTCATACATAACGTCGGTCAGCACAAACTTTTTTCCTGCGGGTACAACTTTAAATGAAGTTCGCGGAGCGTTCGATGGAGTTAGCGAAAACTGGTCGCCTGGCGGCGCCAACGCTGAAACGGCCCGGCCGTGTCCTTGAACCAGAATTCGATTTGATTGCGCGGCGTTAGCGCCGTCTTGAGCGTAAGCGGGGTTGACCGATGTCACGCGATTGAGAGCGAGGCCAATCCCTAAACCTACAATTGATGAGAAGAGTATTGGCCATGATTTTCTCAGCATGGGATTCTCCTTTCCAGTAGCAGGCTGACGTCCGTTGGCCGGGGCGTCGATTAGCAACAACGTTGAGGCATTCTACCGCAAACTTGCGACAGAAGTATGCAAGTAGGACAAAGGATCGTGGCCCATCAAGATGCCTGCTCGATGCCCTGCGATATTATTCGTAACGCAACGCGTCGATCGGATCCAGGGCGGCGGCTTTGCGGGCGGGGTAGTAGCCAAAAAATATTCCCACCGCTGCCGAAAAGATCACTGAGCCGATGATGGCCAGAGTTGAGATGAGTGTGGGCCAGCCGAGTAGTTTGGGGATTAAGAGAGAGAGTATGACTCCCAGCACAATGCCGATTAGCCCGCCGGTTAAACTAAGCACAATTGATTCAATCAGGAACTGAGTTTTTACCGCAGAAGAGCGGGCGCCGATGGCCATGCGAATACCAATTTCGCGCGTGCGCTCGGTGACTGAAACCAGCATGATGTTCATGATCCCGATGCCGCCCACCAGCAGCGACACGCTGGCAATGCAGGCCAGCAGAATCGTCATGGTGTTATTGGTTTGGTTGGCGGCGTCGGCGATATCCGTCATGTTCCGCACGGTAAAGTCGTCGGGATCGCTCGCACCCAGTTTGTGGCGCTGCCGCAGCAATTCGGTAATCTGCGACTGGGCGGTGTAGGTAGCATCCTGTGAAATTGCTGAGACGTAGGCGATTTGCAGACGCGGGCTACCCAGGATCTTTTTCTGCACGGTCGTGTAGGGAGCAAAGGCAGTATCGTCTTGATCGCGGCCCTGCTGGTCCTGGCCTTTCCTGGCCATTACTCCGTTGACGCGGAAAGGCAGGTTCATCACTCGCAGCGTCTGTCCGACAGGATCCATCCCGGGAAAAAGATTGTCGGCGAGGGTTTGTCCAATGACGATCACGCGCGCGGCGGTGCGCACATCCGCGTCGGTAAAAAATTCGCCGCTCTGGACTTTCCACTTGCGCACGTCGGGGTACTGCTCACTCACTCCCTGAATAGACGTATTCCAGTTGGCGTTTCCCGAAACCAACTGCGAGCGGGCATTCACCGTTGGGGTAACCATCGAGACGCTCGGCACTTCGCGCTTGATTGCGTCCAAATCTTCTACGGTGAGCGTGTTGGTGCCTGAGTCGCCGGTGCCGCTGCGTACGCCGCCGACGTTCTGGGCGCCGGCACTGACGAAGAGCAAATTAGTACCAATGCTTTCGATTTGAGCTTGCACAGAGGCCTGCGCGCCCTGGCCGATACTGACCATCGCAATCACGGCGGAAACGCCGATGATGATGCCGAGCATGGTCAAAGCCGCGCGCATTTTGTTTCGCACCAGCGCGCGAAAGGCGACCCGAATTATCATTAAGAGATCCATAAGTTAGTTACTCATCAGTCTGTACGACATGGTTGCCGAGTCTCCCTCTCCCTTTGGGAGAGGGTAGGGGAGAGGGCTTTATTGCGTCCGCCAAACCCCTTCCTGGTCTTTTGCTCCACGAAAAACAAATTCAAAAGCTTCTATGTTGCACCTCAGCTTCGCCCCTCTCCCCCAACCCTCTCCCAAAGGGAGAGGGAGTTCAGTCTTCATCTTCATCCTCGACAACCGCCGGCAAATTTCTCAACTCCTCGGCGGCATCTCGAGACTTCGCAACCAGCGAGTCCCTCTTAATCTTGCCGTCTTTAAAGACAATCACTCGCGACGCATATTCGGCGATGTCAGGCTCGTGCGTGACCAAAACAAGTGTGATGCCGCGTTCGCGATTGAGTCTTTGGAATATCTCCATAACTTCGACCGAGGTTCGCGAGTCGAGATTACCGGTCGGCTCATCGGCCAGAATCAACGCGGGATTGTTAACCAGCGCGCGCGCCACCGCGACGCGTTGCTGCTGGCCCCCGGACAACTGATTTGGATTATTTTGCTCGCGCCCGGTTAGTCCCACCGACGCCAGAGCATCCATAGCCCGTTCGTGACGAGTCGCGCCGTTGACTCCCGCATACAGCATCGGCAGCTCAACATTTTCGAGGGCTGATGTGCGCGAAAGGAGGTTGAAACCCTGAAAGACAAATCCAATCTTCTGACAGCGAATATCGGCGCGTTCATCTTTGGACATCTCGGAAACGTCTTCACCGTCGAGGATGTACTTGCCGCGGGTCGGTCTATCCAGACAGCCGATGATGTTCATGGTTGTCGATTTGCCCGAACCAGAGGCGCCCATGATGGCCACGAATTCACCTTCATTGATCGTGAGCGAGATGCCGCGCAACGCATGAACCTCGACATCTCCCATGGTGTAAGTCTTGTGGATATGATCCAGCTGAATTACGGGTAGCACTGAGGGCGCCGGTGTGATCAAAGGGATATCCCGTGCGGGCGCTGTTGGCACCAGTGGAATTTGCGCTTCGGTTGTGAATGTCGTTGACATAGTTGCTTCTTCTTTGAGCGCGCTACTGTGGGGCGCCGTTTCGGAAGCACGGGCAAGCTGCCCGTGCTACACGATTAGTTTCGCCGTCCTCCGCCTGGTGCGCCGCCCGTACGTGGTGCGCCGCCAAATCCTGGCGCCGGGCTCTGCGTGCTTTGGGCCTTGCTCGCGGCGCTTATCGTTTGACCGATGATTACCATCTCGCCCTCCTGCAGATTGCCTTCGACAATTTCGGTCGAGATGCCGTCGGTCAGGCCAAGCTTGATTCTGCGTGACTGGGGTTTGCCGTCCGCACCCAGGACCCAGACTATTCTGGTCTGTCCTTCCAGTACCGGCGCACTCGCCGGAGCGAACGTGCGCGCGGCGCCCTGACGAGCGTTAGGTGCTGGCGAACCTGCAGCGTTCGGAGCGTTAGTGT
>JAWWPL010000394.1:0-4959 GCA_033850605.1 Blastocatellia bacterium
ACCGCTGGCCCGACTTCACTCGACATTGCCGGGGGCGTCCCGGGTTAATGTATCTTCAAGCGCGGTTCAGACCCGCGCATCGAGCGCGGAATACCTGGCTGGTGAGATCAAGCGTCATAAGCTGGGCGCCGCCGTCGCGGCGCTCGTGATTCTAATAGCAGCTGCGGCAGCCGTTTACTTTCTCTATTTTCGCGATCGTGTGCGGCTTACCGACAAGGACAGGATTCTGCTGGCCGATTTTGTGAACAGCACCGGCGATCCTGTCTTTGACGGAACGTTAAAGCAGGCTTTGTCGGTCCAGCTCGGTCAGTCGCCATACCTCGATATTTTTTCCGAGAATCGTGTGCGCGAAACCCTCGCCTTCATGGAGAAGACGCCGGATACGCGTATTACCCGCGACGTCGCCCGCGAAATCTGTGAACGCCAGGGAATTAAGGCGATGCTGCTGGGAACGATCTCCAGCCTCGGCAGCCATTACGTAATTTCCCTGGAAGCTGTGAATGCGCGTACCGGCGATTCGATTGCCAGCGAGCAGGGAGAAGCCGACGGCAAAGAGCAGATCTTGAAAGCCCTGGGACAGGCCGCAACCCGGCTCCGTGAAAAGCTGGGTGAATCGCTCAGCTCGGTAGCAAAGTTCGATGCTCCCATCGAACAGGCCACTACTTCATCTTTGGAAGCACTCCAGGCATACTCGCGCGGATTCGAACAGCATTCCAGCGGCAATTATAACGCTGCGATTCCTCATTATAGGGATGCGCTGGTGCGCGATCCGTACTTCGCCATTGCTTACGCCAGATTGGGGACCTGTTACAACATTACGAAACAGAATGAGCTTTCGCGCCAGGCGTTTGAAAAGGCTTACGAGTTGCGTGAACGGGCGAGCGAACGTGAGAAGCTGTTCGTCTCGGCGAATTATTATGGAGGCGTGACCGGAGAGTGGGACAAGCAGATTGATCAGTTGGAAATCTGGAAGCGCACTTATCCCCGAGACCCGGAACCTCTCATTCTGCTGGCCAATAAATACACGCTGGTAGGCCCATTCGAAAAGGCCATTGAGAACGCTCAGGGAGCGATCGGGCTGAACCCAATTGACGCGCGACCGCATGCCAACCTGGCAGTCGCCTTCATCGGGCAGAATCGGTTTGACGAGGCGAATCAGGTGTTGCGTCGAGCGCTCTCGCAAAAGCTGGGAACCACGAAGATGCACGCTCGCCTTTATCAAATTGCGTTTGTGGCGGGCAATGCGGCAGCGATGAACGAGCAACTCGACTGGGTTGCTTCCTCTCCACAACCGGAGGAAGCCCTGACGTGGCAAGCACAAACAGCCGAGTTCTCCGGACAATTGATGAGAGCGAACCAGTTTAACGATCGGGCGATAGGGTTTGCCCGGCAGAGCGGCGTGAAAGAGATTACCGCGCAGGTCCTATTGCAGCAGGCGGTGAGAGACGCAACGTTCGGAGACTGTGCGCCGGTAAGCGGGATCGTGACCAGCGCTTTAACGCTCTCGCGCGAGCAGGCTAACCTGGTTGCTGCCGCAAACGCACTTGCGGCTTGCGGCCAGGCGAGCGCGGCCCAAGCAGACATACTGGAGGTAACCAAAGCATTTCCCCAGGACACTTTGCTCAATACAATCTCGATACCAATAGCCCGGGCGCAGTTGGCATTGAGCCGAGGAAATCCAGCACAGGTAATTCAATTGCTCGATGCGGCGAAAAAGTACGAGGTGGCCGGCGAGTTTTGGCCGCCATACCTGCGCGGACAGGCTTACTTGAAGCTGGGCAATGGCGCCCAGGCGGCCGCGGAATTCAAGACGATCATCGACCATCGAGGCTGGTACCCCATCTCACCGCTTTACCCCCTGGCCAAACTCGGCGCCGCCCGGGCCGCAGTGCTCAGTGAAGACAAGGTAAAAGCTCGCATGTACTATCAGGATTTTTTCACCCTTTGGAAAGACGCCGATCCCAAGCTTCCTGATCTGATCGAAGCAAAAGCGGAATACGAAAAATTGAAATGATTTTGGAGTGCGGTGACTTGTCACCGCTTTTGTGGCGCTATAGGGGAAGCCATTACGTCGCGGCACTCCAAAACTTATGATATATTCTGGCCTCAAACTCAATCACAGAAAATTCTTTTAAGGATCGATAAGCTCAAATGTCCGGACATTCGAAGTGGCATTCGATTAAGCATAAGAAGGGCGCAACCGACGCCAAGCGCGGCAAACTCTTCACCAAGTTCATCAAGGAAATCACCGTCGCGGCCCGCACCGGCGGCGGCGATCCGGACGCAAATGCGCGCCTGCGTAAAGCCATCCTCGATGCCAAGGCCGGCAACATGCCCAACGATACGATCGATCGCGCTGTCCGCCGCGGCACCGGCGCCGAAGAGGGCGTGAACTATGAAGAGATCACCTATGAAGGTTACGGCCCCGGCGGAGTCGCCTTACTCATCGAATCCGTGACCGACAACCGCAATCGAACCGTGGCCGAAATCAGACACATGTTTTCGAAGAATGGCGGCAACCTTGGCGAAGCCGGTTCAGTCGGCTGGCTATTTGAGAAGAAGGGTTACATTGTCGTCGATAAGGCCGCGAAGCCCGAAGAGGAACTGTTTGAAATAGCGATTGAAGCCGGCGCGGATGATCTGCGCGAAGACGGAGACAATTTCGAGATCATCACCTCACCGGAAAACTTTGAAGGCGTCCAATCCGCGATCAAGTCCGCCGGCATCGAACCGCAGATGGCCGAAGTTTCAATGGTTCCGCAAACCTACGTCAAGCTGGAAGGCGGCAGTGCCCAACAGATGCTGCGCCTGATTGAAGCCATCGAAGATCACGACGATGTGCAGAAGGTCTACGCTAACTTCGATATCGACGAAGCCGACATGGCTGCGGCGTGATCCCTACTTAATGGAGCGCGGACATCCTGTCCGCCTGAGCGCGCAGCGCGAACTCATCTTGAACATAACGGGCGGCTGAGCGGGCTTTGCCCGCTGGCGGACGGATGTCCGCGCTCCATCAACCCTGCTCGCCATCCATTCGCCTCATATTTGCAACCGGCATTAAGACCCTTAACTCGCAAGAGAAGCACCAACCTATAGAAACCGCTTGATGCATGATGTAAACTCTGTCGCATTGTGCGTGTCTTAGGAATCGATCCTGGCAGTGAAACCACCGGTTGGGGTGTCGTCGAAGGCGACAGCCGAAGTTACCGGCTGGTTGAATTCGGCGTCCTTAAACTATCGACGTCAGCCAGTCACTCTTCGCGTCTTTTGAAAATTTTTCGTGGGCTCGAAGAAGTGATCGATAAGCTGAAGCCTGATGCCTGCGCTATCGAAGAAGCCTTCTACGCAGTTAATCCCAAAGTCATTCTAAAGCTTGGACAGGTGCGTGGGGTTGCGCTCCTGGTCGCCGAGAGCGCGGCTTTGGAGATTGGCGAGTACGCGCCGCGACTGGTGAAGCAGACGGTCGCCGGTTACGGCAACGCGGATAAGCAGCAAGTCCAGGAAATGGTCAGGGTGCTGCTTCATTTGCGCGCAGTTCCCGAACCACACGACGCCGCGGACGCCCTGGCGGTTGCCATCTGTCACTTTCACCATGCGGGAGTCCGCGAGCGGCTGCTGGCGGCAGAGGCCCGCGTGAAAATCAATCCCACGGTTGCGGCAAAGAGACGCCGCGTGATCCGTTAGAAGCGCGACCTGTTGTTCTACCAACGTGGATGCGCTAACTGCGGCTCCGCCGCCGCACATTGCGGAACGGCTATGCCTTTCCGGCCAATTCTTTTTTTGATGTATGTGAGAGGCTGCGCCTCGAACCAGATCCTGGTCTAAGGAAACACTTCTGATGACGTTGTCAGCCAAATCTTCTCACGCACTAATCACTCTTGGGGCCTTCGGAATTCTTTCCTGTTTCGTGCCGAGCGCCGTCGCTCAGAAACGTCGCCTACCGCCGGGAAGTCATCTTGCAGTCGTCGCGGATGAAAGGCTCGCAGCCTTGCGCAGCACACCTGAACCCACCGCTCGCTTGCTGCGCCGGCTGAACCGAGGTCATTTCGTTTCGATCAGAGGAGCCAGCCGCAACCGTGACGGTCTGATTTTCTATCGTGTTGTCGTGACCCGGCGAACTTCGGGTTGGTTGCAAAGCGAAGCGGTATTTGCTTCATGGCGTCCCGGCGATGATCAGCGCCTGCTGCGTTTGATCGATGGCGCCGACGAATTTGATCGGGTCGCCCGCGCGCGCGTTTTCCTTGATAGCTTTCCGCGCTCGCCACTCCGCCCTCAGGTCCTGCTGATGTACGGCGATGCCGCTGAAGACGCGGCCGCCAAACTTTCACGCGAGGCTGAACGCCGCTTCGAACGACGCGAGCTACCTGCCGAAGGGGCACCCGAATTCAGTTACTACTTAAACTACACCGGCCTCGACCGCTACAACCGGCAGGGCGTAATCTTCACTTTCGATCGCGCTGCCAGGAAATTCCATTACAACGGCGTTGCCTGGCGTGAGATCATTCAACGCTATCAGAACAGCCCGGAAGCGGTGGAGGCCAGGAAACGTTTGCGGAAGCCAGCAAATTTGACCGCACAATAGGTCCTAATCATTGGACATTTCCCACTTCTTGTAGAAAACCACCGCCAGCTAACCAATTCACTCATCGAGTGCCTTTTATTGAGGTTGGCGGCCTGCGCCAACTCAAAGACTTCAAGTTTCTTGCGTCCAGTGTTAATAATCTCCCGCAAGGAGCGTTTTATGGGCGGAAAGGATTTTCAAGAGGAAGCCATGCTGGCCGCTGTCAAACCGCTCAAAGCCGCGAATTCAACAATGCCCGACGGGCCAAAGTCCGTGCCCGTGCGCCAACTCTCCGTGGAAGATTCGAATAGTCTGGAAGGTCTTTTCGAGCGCCATCACGATCGTGTTTTTCGCACGGCCTACCGGGTAACCGGCAGCGCGGCGGACGCCGAAGATGT
>JAWWPL010000401.1:0-5037 GCA_033850605.1 Blastocatellia bacterium
GAAGCGGCAACCCTGGGCTGGAGGCCGTTGCCCCGTTGGGGCATAACTGAAACCTGTCGTAGTCGTCAGGGAAAATTCGGACTTTTGACGCAAAGCCCACCAACTAAGTGCTCGCGTCTGGTCGCTACCGTTCCCGGTTCTGTAGCGCGCACTGCTTTCGCCAGGCTCGCGCTACCTTGCGGGCCAATTGGCAAACTGGACCAATATCCCGTTAAGGGTTTGGGCTCCCGTTTTCGCCATTGTTATCAGGAGTGATGCTCAAAGCAGTCCACTCGCACGTTCCTGGAGAAAGTTGCGATTAATGGCTGCGGGTCATTTCGAGTTGCACCGATTCTTAATTATTGCCACGCGTCGTCTAAATATGTATAAGATTGCCGCCGGAACAGGAAGATGTGAGTTCTTTCAGCTCGTGCCAGAGTCACGGTTCGTGACGGACGCTCCTCGCAGAGATAACTAGATGAACCTGGAACGCTGGCATCGCATAGGGGAGATATATCACTCAGCTCTGCCGCTCCTTCCACCCGAACGCAGCGCTTTTGTTGCCGGCGTCTGCGGCGACGACGCCCAACTACAACGCGAAGTTAATTCGTTACTGGAGGCTGACGAGTCCTCGGGCACTTTTCTGGAGACAGCAGTTTTTGATCTAGGTCTAAGAATTCTCATGGACGACAACTTGAAGAGTAGCGACAACGTTCCTGCTCGGGATTTGCCGGAGTCAGACACGTTAATCGGGGTCATCCTCGACGACCGTTATGCGATCGAACGCAAGCTTGGCCACGGCGGCGTCGGCGCCGTCTACCTCGCCCGCGATCGCAAACTTCACGATAAGCGCGTGGTGGTAAAAGTCCTGCTGGAAAAGTCTCTTCAGGATGAATGGGTAGTGCTGAAGTTTGAGCAGGAAAAAGAGGCGCTGGCTCGCGTAGATCACCCGGGAGTCGTCGGCATCATCGACACGGGAGAACTTTCGGACGGCAAGCCTTACATCGTGATGCAGTACATCGAAGGCATCGCGTTACGCGAGGCAATCAAAGACAGGCCGGAGGGCATGGATCTGGAACGGGCAGCGTCAATCGTCAGGCAGATTGGAGTTGCGCTGGCCGCGGTTCACCAGAAGAAGATCTATCACCGTGACCTGAAACCGGAAAACATTATGCTGCAGGCGCTCGGCCGCGGCGACGAACAGGTAAAGATAGTCGACTTTGGAATTGCGAAGATTAAGGAATCAGTCGTCGCGCCGAGCACGGTTACCGGCGCGGCCACCGCCGGCACGATCGTCTACATGTCGCCCGAGCAGCTGCGGGGCGAAAAGTTGACTGCCGCAAGCGATATCTATGCGCTGGCGGTAATCGCTTACGAGATGGTTACCGGACGGCGTCCATTTAATCCGGAAACGATTGCTCACCTCGCTGAGATGCAGCGTCAGGGTGTACGGGCCAGGCCGTCAGACCTGCGGCCGCGATTATCCGAAGGCGCGCAGTCGATTATCCTCAGGGGACTCGCTTTTGATCCCCGAGTACGTCATCAAAGCGCGGCCGAATTTGGTGAAGAGTTGGCGCGCGCCTTGATGAATGAAGAAGAGACGCTGAAGTACCGCAAGGCGGAGATAGAGCTTCCGCCGACCCAGCTCTCGATCGACACTTCGCAATCCCGGCCAGAGACGAATCCTCAATCATCGAAAACTATGATGGCGCCCTTCGAGCCGGCTCGCCCGCACACGTTTGACCCACCGGCTATGCGGGTTGAGCCGCAAGATTCTCAACGCCGCTGGCCCATCGTCGTCGGTCTTCTCGTGCTGCTGGCCGCCTTCGGGCTCGGCGGATATTTCGTCATCGCTAAGCGAGATTTATTGTTGGGTAGCGGCGCGAAAACAACTGCTACAGCTCCGTCGTCGCAGCGCTCGCTTGCATATTCGCTGACGGTGCAGAAGGTGCGCGACGGCAAGCCTTACAAAGAGCCGTTTGAGTCGTCGGGCCAGGAGATTTTTGAGAATGGCTACAAGTTTCGATTGAATGTTTCCAGTCCTCAGGCGGGTTATCTCTACGTATTCAACGAAGGCGCGGCGGAACAAGATGGTACGGAGTTCACCATAATCTATCCCACGCCCGCGACGAACAATGGTGGTGCGAGGCTTGACGCAAATCAAAATGTGCAGACCAACTGGAATACGTTTGCGGGCGAGACAGGTACTGAAAAATTCTGGATGATCTGGTCGGCGACGGCGGTTGCGCAACTTGAATCGGCGAAGGACGACGCATTTAAGAGCAAAGAAGGAGCGGTTACGGATGCGGCGTTGGTTAAGAGCATCAAAGAGTTTCTGGCAAAGCATTCCAATCCGACACCGGAAACCGCGAAGGATACGACAAAGCAACATACAAACGTGCGCGGCAGTGGCGACGTGCTGGTCAAACTGGTCGAACTCGAGCACCGATGAGGTCAGTACCGGGAGCGGTAGCGACCGGGTGGCGGGGTAGCTTAGTAGCTTACTGGATCTCCAAATGCAGCTCTCCACCAGCCAGCGAAGCTGGCCGCGCGCTTAGCCCAGGGTGCAGCGAGCGGAACCCTGGGTAACAGTTTTAATTCTAGTCGAGTCCGCTTCGGCGGGCGACAGAGTCCGTGCTTCATAAGGCGTAAATTTCGACAGGAGGCTGATTAGTGACATTTGATCCCAAAGTGAATTCTACCCGTGCTCACGTCTTGCTGTTTCTCTTTGCGCTCACCATCGTGACAGCGATCCCGGCATTGGCGAGAGCCCAGGCCACTGAGCGAAAAATCGTTCCAGACGATTTCACCAAAAACCGGCAAGAGACTACGTCCGCAAGTAAAGGGTCAACGAGTGCTGGTGCGCCGACTCGGCCCAGACCCCGCCGCACCTATCGGCTCGCCTCGCAACCAGCGACCAGGATGAAAACGTCAACACCCGGCTCAGACGTGGCTCAACTGGGTGTCACGATCTGGCGGCTGCGTCTGGTAGAAGGGAACGGTTCAGGCGCCAGGGTGCTGGTGAGGGAGAAAGGCAAATCGTCTCAGTGGGTGCCTGAACGAGTGGAAGCCGACACCGCATTTCGCGAGGGCGATCACGTGCGTTTGAGCATTGAGTCGCCACAGGCGGGCTATCTTTACGTTATCGATCGCGATCTGTTTGCCGATGGAACGACCGGCGGCGCTATGTTGATCTACCCTTGGCCTGAATCCGACAATCAAATGCGTCCCGGCAAGTTGGTTGACATCCCCGAGCAGGAAGACGATCCCAGCTACTTCACCGCCCGGCCGAGCAGCCCAAATCAGATTGGCGAGTTATTGACCGTAATCATAACTTCATCTCCACTCGACCTGCCCATTACCGACAAGCCGTTACAAATCTCAAATATCCAAATGACCAAGTGGGAAAATCTTTGGGGCGGGCAAAGCGAGCGCTTCGAATTGGAAGGCGGCGCAGGTGAAGCGTGGACACAACAGGAACAGCAAGCGAGTGCGCGTAAAGGAACCAGGCAACTAACTCGCGACGATCCGGCGCCACAAACGATCTATCGAGTCTCCGGGACGGATACCAGGGCTGTGCTGGTAAATGTTCGACTTCGTTATAGCAAGTAGGAGCGCCAACATGCATATCAGCGCCCAGATAATTGCCAATTGCATGAAACGATGGTTTACAGCGATTTTATAATCAACGAACTCTCCAGCGCGGAAAGCGGCGCGGTGGTCTTCGCTGCTTCCACCGGCAATCAGTCCTCGCTCGAAGACGCCAAGTGGAACAACGGCGCCTTCACCAAAGCTCTGGTTGAAGGAATTACCGGCCGCGCGGATTACACGGGCAAAGGCAAGATCACAATCAACATGCTCGACCTTTATCTTTCCGAGCGCGTGAAGGAACTAACCGGCGGTAGGCAGACACCGACGACTGCCAAGCCAGACACGATTCCCGATTTTCCGATTGCCGTAAAGAGATAGTGTTTTAGAAAAAGATATGACTAGCATTCGCATTAGAGCATTGTTATGTATCACGATGGTTTTAGCCGTCGGCTTTGCGGTCGCAGCGCAGAAACCCGAGCTAGTCATCCAGACCGGGCATTCTCAGACCGGGTCTTCTAATGCCTTAGAGGCAATCTTGTTCAATCCTGATGGTAAGATCCTCGCCACAGGCAGTCAGGATGGAACCGTTAACCTGTGGGATGCGGGAACGGGTTTAGAGCTTCGCACTATCAAAACGGGATGGATCAATACAATTGCGTTTAGTCCTAACGGAAAGATACTTGCGTGTGGTGGACCTGAGGGGCTCAAGCTGTGGGATGTCGTGAGTGGTACTGTGGTGCGTACTATCATCCCGGATCATGAATCAAATGTATATGCGGTCACGTTCAGTCCAGATGGGAACATTGTAGCAAGTGGTAGTCACACCGGCCGATCGAAGCCAACCCTAAAACTATGGAACGTTACGAGCGGTATGGAGTTGCAAGATTTCAAGGGGTTCTCATCGACCGTTACGTCTCTGTCATTCAATCCTAATGGAAAAACTATCGCCAGTAGTGGTGGTGATAATTCCGTAAAACTGTGGGACGTTTCAACCGGCACCGAGTTGCGCGCTTTGAGAGCGCATTCTAATCCCGTCAGTTCGGTCGTGTTCAGCCCTGATGGCAAGACTCTAGCCAGTGGGAGTAAGGGGGACGAGACTATTAAGCTGTGGGATGTCGCGACGGGCTCAGAATTGCGTACTCTTGAACTCAAGTGGTTCAACAGGGTCGCGTTCGCGTTCAGTCCTGATGGGAAGACTCTTGCGACCGGTGGGAGTGGTAAGGTCAAGTTGTGGGATGTCGCCACCGGCACAGACTTGCGTACTGTTGAAGCGCAGCGGGTCAACGCGATCGCGTTCAGCCCAGATGGACACACACTCGCCTCCAGTAATGGCTCGAACACGACGCTCTGGAACATTTCCACCGGTACCGAGCTGCGGACGCTCCTTGCACATTCCGCCGAGGTCAAAATGGTCGCATTCCTTCCTGAGAGCGATATCCTTGTGACCAGCACCGCCGACGATGCCGT
>JAWWPL010000414.1:0-11525 GCA_033850605.1 Blastocatellia bacterium
TTTTGCGAAGACCGACGAGATTGTTGAGCTGGCTAAGGTCGCTCATCAATACGGCGGCATTTACATTACTCATCAACGCAGCGAAGCAAACGCGATCGATGATTCGATGAAGGAAGTTTTCGAGATCGCCCGGCGCGCGAATATACCGGCGGAGATCTGGCACTTCAAAACCGCTTACCAGAAAAACTGGGGGCGCATGCCCGAAATGCTGCGCCGTATCGAGACCGCGAGACGGCAAGGCCTCAAGATCACTGCCGATGTTTATCCGTACGTCGCCGGTAGCACTTCTCTGAGTGCCTGTCTGCCGCCGTGGGCGATAGAAGGCGGTACAGATCGAATGGTGGCCCGGATGAGAGATCCGGAGACTCGCACGCGATTGAAGAAGGAAATAACTACGGACGCCAAAGATTGGGAGAACATCTATCTCGGCAGCGGCGGGCCCAGCGGAATCCTAATCGCATCCGTGGTGAATCGCGAGCTCGAGAGTTCGCAAGGCAAGCGACTGTCGGAAGTTGCCACCGAACAAAACAAAGAACCGCTGGATGCGCTCTTTGATTTCATCATTGCGGACCATGGTCAGACGGGCGCGATCTTTTTCATGATGAAGGAAAGCGATATGCAGGCCGCTTTGAAATCGCCGTTCGTCAGCATTTGCACCGACAACGGCGCACGAGCGACTGATGGGCCGCTGTCCGGATCAAAGTCTCATCCGCGCGGTTGGGGCACGTACCCGCGCATACTCGGCCGCTACGTACGTGACCAACATCTGATGCCGTTGGAATTCGCGATTCATAAGATGACTGGTTTGCCGGCTGGGAATTTGGGTCTGAAGAGTCGTGGTTTGATTCGTGAAGGCTACTTCGCGGATCTCACGATCTTCGATCCAAAGACCGTAATCGATCGCGCGACCTTTGAAGAGCCGAATCAATATCCCGCCGGAATCAACTTTGTAATCGTTAACGGTCAGATCGAAGTAGATAATGGTCAACGCACGCCGGCATTGGCAGGGCGCGCGCTGCGCGGGCCGGGATATAGTTGGTGGTAAATGCGGCTTCGCCGCCCGATGTGCGGTAAGGCTCTGCCTTACCGACCACGGTCCTTTTTCCCTTCAGCGGCAAGGCTAAGCCTTGCCGCTGTTGAAAAGTTTGATAGAGAGGTAACGGAAAGCCGGAGGCTTTCCGCACATCAGGCGGCACAGCCGCAAACTCCAAACGAAACTAACATCAATTAAGCCACTACTCATCCTGCGATTCTAATTATTTGTATCGGCGTAATCCGTGTAATCTGCGGATAACCGTTCTCTACCGGTTCTGACTCGGCGCGACTGGTCGTGGCCCCAGGCCAAACTCTTCCGGGCTTGGCAGCGTCGAGGTCGCCTCATACTTGCGCAACACTTCATCCATCGCACGACTCTTTGCCAGCCAAACCGAAATCATTTGATCGTAGCGGGCCGAAACGCTGTCCAGCCAGTACGGCCGGTTCTCTGCCAGCCACTGCGCGCGATAACCTTCTTTCAAAATTGAAAGCTCTTCCGCCATTTCGCGCAGGTTGTTGAAGATCGCACCGGTGTAACGACGGAGCTTGCGCGCTTTCGCGCGGTCGCCGAGATTCAGATAGGCGTCCCAGTACTGATCGCTGAATCCTTGCATCACCTCCATCCGCCGGCCCAGATGATCCAGACGTTGCGCTGCAAACCTCATGGCGGCGATTGCGGTGACGTTGCGCCGGGCGCGGCCTTCATTTCGCGCCAATGACTCAGCCGCTTCTTCTATCTTCAGACGCATCTGGCGAATTCGCTCAGCGGAGTTACGCACCTGATTCTGAAATTGCGCAGTAAACGGATCGCGCCAGAACAACTCGTCAGAGGGGCCGCCTATGCCGATCTGCATGCCGGCGCTGCCCAACGATCGTTCCGCTTTAACAAACTGATCGCCATCGTTGCGAAAGAACGCCCAGTCAAAATTGGCATCGAACTGATCCAAATCGACGGGACCGTTCTGCCACGAAGCAGCCGCGCCCAGCACGATCGAGTACCACGTGTCTTCGAACAACGATTCGCCGTCATCATCCCAGGTAGTATTCATCATTCCGATCGCGCCCGCTTTCTGGCCATCGCGAACAAAGTTCACGATGTTCTTGCGGGCAGATTCCAGGTTCGGAAAAATCTGGTTCCAGTTTTGGGCCCCGGGGCAAGCGAACTGCTCGAGCCCAGCATCCTTGAAAGGCTGAATCGATGACCAAAAGTCATCGCGGGCGCCGTACTGCCAATTCATGACAATCATGTCTTTCGGAATGTTGCCGATTAGGTCCGGATGGTGCAGCGCGATATCGCCCCAGAACATTAGCCGCCGGTTATATGGCTTCAAGAGATCACGCACCCGATTGAGATGCTCGAAATAAATTGCTCCGACTCCGCGCGTCCTGGCTGCTTCCCTGCTCTGTCCTTCGCCCAGTTCAAAGGTTTCGTCCTCGCCGATGTGAAAGAACTGGCCCGGGAATAATTCGTTAAGCTCCTTGTACCAATCCGCAATCAGTTTATAAGACCCCTCCTGCTGTGGCGAAAGCACGTCGCCGTACGGCGTTTCAGCCAGCTCGGCATATTTTTCCAGCCGCAGGGCTTTGTGCAGGTGACCGAAGGTTTGTTGCTCAGGAACCAGCTCAACGTGATACTGGCGCGCATAAGCAACCAGCTCGCGAATTTCCGCGGGTGTTAGAGATCCCCCGGCCGGGCCAATCAGCGGATGAGAATCGCTGGCGAAGGTGTGCTCCATATAAAAGGAGTGCATGTTGAGTTTGAAAGACGCTTCGGTGCGAATCTGTCGTTTGATGTAGTCAACGGTCGGCACCGGTCCACGACTGATGTCATCTGACACGGCGCGCCAACGCATCGTGGGCCAGTCAGTGATCGTTAATACCGGAATCGATGCCGTTGATCCCTCGCCCCGGACAAGTTGTTTCAGCGTCTGCAAACCATAAAATGTACCGGATGCCGTTTTTCCGGCCACCACGATTTGACGAAGACCCACCACGAGAATGTACGCCTCGTCACTATTCCAGTTCGCGGATGATCCCGAGCCTCTGCCTACAAGCGCGGCTTGGATCTTTGGCAAGTCCATGCGGCCGATCAGAATTCGGGTATCCGAGTTACCCCCAATTCGGACGGTAATGCCAGCGGACTGCTGCAAATCATCGACAAAATCCTGGGCCGCAAATCGATCGTCTTTCGATTGTGGGTCGGCAAGGACGATTCGAGTAACCGGCCTTAAATCAAACCTGGCTTCCGCGACGTCGTTGATAGTCTTCGGGGCCGGAATTACCTGGAGCCTTAGCGACTGCGCGCTGACTTGCCAGCAAGCGCACCCCAAAACACAGACAATGGCCGCACGCAGGAAGTAGGTTCGTGTTAGAGTTGTGTTCATCGGTCAAGTCTCGTTATGACGTCTATAAATTTTTAACGATCGTATTGATGGGACGGACGACTATTTACCTGATATTGAGTGCGAATACAATGAGAATTTTGACTCTGTTTAGAAGCGGGCTACCGCCCGCTTAGTCGGGCAGTAGCCCGACTCTAAAACGAAGAGAGAGGAGCTTTGTGTCCTTAATGCTTCAGGAGATCGCCGAGCAACCAGCCGCTCTGGCAAAGACTATTAGTGAGGAGCGCGCCAAAATCACGCAGCTCGGACAATCGCTGCGACGGCGCGAGATTGATCTGATCGTGCTCGTGGCCCGCGGCAGTTCGGACAACGCCGCCCTGTTTGGCCGCTACCTGCTGGAAATCACCACCGGTATTCCCGTCTCACTCTCAGCACCTTCAGTCTATACACTCTATAAATCAAAGCTGAGTCTAAAGCGTGCTTTGGTCATTGGAGTGTCTCAGTCCGGTGAGGGCGAAGACATTAACCGGGTCCTCGAGATTGCGCGCGAGCGCGGCGCTTTCACGATCGGAATAACTAACGAGCCGGCGTCGTCGATGACCGGCGTCGTAGACGAAACCCTGCTGATGCATGGCGGTAAGGAGCGTTCAGTAGCTGCCACCAAAACATTTACCGGCCAGATGTTGCTTTTCTATTTGTTGGCGGCGGCCCTCGCGAACAATGGACGGGCGATTGATTATGAGTTAATTCCGGATTTGGCCGCGAGCGCGCTGGAACAGCGACCGGCGATAGTCGAGCTGGTCCAGCGTTATGTGTTCATGGAAAACTGCGTCGTAGTGGGGCGTGGCCTGGCTTATGGCAATGCGTATGAGTTCGCGTTGAAGTTGATGGAGACCTGCTATGTCGTGGCCGAGAGATTTTCGTCAGCGGATTTTCTGCACGGGCCGGTCGCGATGATCGAGCGTCACTTCCCGGTGATAATTTTTGCTCCGCCCGGTGTCATGCTGGAAGGCACGAAAGATCTAATACGTCGCTTGCGCGAGTTGCGCGCCGACACGCTGGCTATCACGGGCGACCTGGAAGCGGCCGCATCGTGCTCACGCTCGATCATCATGTCCCGCGAGATCGACGAATTTCTGGCGCCGATACCTTACATCATTCCTGCGCAGCTGTTCGCGGCTCTATTGGCGGAAGCCAAAGGACTGGATCCCGACGCACCACGATCGTTATCAAAAGTCACGAGAACGTTGTGAGTAACGAGCAAAACACTTGTGCGGAGTTTGGCAAAGACAGTTAAGGTCCGGCTTTGGAACAGCTCAGCCAGTTTCAACTTTGTGCTTGATAGTTATCTGGATCGAGCCGATAATTAAGCTTCAATGAACGAAGAACCAACCAAAGATCTTCCTTACAAGAAGTCATTCGAAGAGAGGGTATTCGCTCGGTTCGATGCCTTTGACGCGCGCTTCGATACCGTTGACGCTCGGTTCGATACCGTTGACGCTCGGTTCGATACTGTCGACACGCGCCTTGAGAAACTTGAGGCACACTCGTATGACACCAAGCCCATCTGGGAAAGAGCCTTGGCGAAAATCATGGAAATGGATTTGGAAGTCGGTGAAATAAAGACGAAGGTTGGCGTTATTGGTACCAAGGTTACCGTGATTGAGACCAAGGTTGCGGCTATTGAGACCGACGTGGCGGTCATGAAGACCAGCTATGCAAGTATAAGGAATGAACTCACGGACATGAGACGCGAACTCAGGGACGACATCAAGCATCAGCTCCAACTAATCTTAAAATTTCTGCTTGAAGATCGCTCAGACATTCGCGATGTTGAAGACAGAATCAGGCAACTCGAAACAAAGTTGGCATAGGACGTGAACGCGGTTAAACTCTGACCTCGTGAACCCTAATCCCACCGACCTCAGTCAACCCTCTCAATCAGACAATCACGAATCGACGCCCGACAGCGGCAAGCTCTTGCGCATTCTCGGCGTTGGCTTTGGTCTGGCCGTAACTATCGGCGGCACGATCGGGATGGGAATTCTGCGCACACCGGGTGAAGTCGCCGCGCAGCTTCCCACCGCCAAATTATTCATTGGCGTCTGGATTCTCGGCGGGGTGTATGCCTTGCTGGGAGCGCTTACGGTCGCTGAACTGGGCACGATGATTCCTCGTTCAGGCGGTTGGTATGTGTTCGTGCACCGGGCGATGGGTAACTATCCGGGCTTTGTAGTGGGCTGGAGTGACTGGCTTTCAACCTGCGGAACACTGGCAGTTATTTCGATGGTCGTGGGTGAATACACCGCAGTGTTAATTCCGCCGCTTGCCGGACGCGACAAAACAATTGCCCTCACGGCGACACTTGGATTCGCTGCGCTGCAATGGCGCGGTATTCGTTGGGGCAGCTTCACGCAAAACATAACCAGTTTGCTGAAGACTTTGATTTTTGCCGTGATCGCAATCGCCGCGTTTACTTACGGCGGAAACACCAGCACGGGAAAGTCTCTGCCGGTCGCCCACGGCTTTGCCTTATTCGGAGCATTAATCATAGCGCTGCAGGGTGTGCTTTACACTTACGACGGTTGGTATGGCGTAATCTACTTTGGCGAAGAGGTCCGCAACCCCAAACGCGACGTAGTACGTTCTATGATTGGCGGCGTGCTGCTGATCATCGCGATCTATCTCATCGTTAACCTGGCGTATGTCTATGTGCTGCCAATGTCGCAACTGGCTGGTGAGAACTTCGCGGCGGGCGCCGTAGCCAACAGAATCTTCGGCGCCTATGGCGATAAGACGATCCGACTGCTGGCAATTCTTTCTCTGCTGAGCACGATCAATGCCTACACTTTGACCGCGCCGCGAATTCTTTATGCAATGAGTTGCGACGAGCTTTTCACGCACCACGCCACCAGAGTAAACCGCGGCGGCACGCCCACCGTAACCTTGCTTATCAGCACTCTGGTGGCTGTGCTTTTTATTTTCAGAAGTTTCGAGCAGGTGCTGGCGGCGCTCGCTTTCTTCTTTGTAGCTAATTACACAATGGCGTACATCTCGGTGTTTGTGCTGCGCGTGCGCGAGCCTAATTTGCCGCGGCCGTATCGCGCCTGGGGTTATCCGTGGATCACGGGATTGGTTCTGCTGGGCTCGATCGCATTTCTCGTCGGAGCGGTGATTAGCGACCGCGTAAATCACAAAAGCGACAGTCTGTTTGCGCTGGCTATCCTCGCCCTCAGCGTTCCCATATATCTGCTCGTGCGTCTCCTGTCTGCAAGCCGTCGCCAGCCCAGATAGCGACGTCCTCATAAGCGACGTCCTGACAACAGCTTCCTGGCCAGATAAAACGATCCACGAAATACATGAAGCGGACTCGTTTTGTTCGTGTGATTTCGTGGATCGCTCTTTGTCCAAACGAAAGGAAAACACGAAGCCACGTTGGGACAATGCCGCTGAGATGATCAGTTTGGTGCTCGAATTGAACCGCTTCGAGCGTCGGGTGCATCGGCTTCAAAGGGTGTGCTATTCTCGTTTTCGGTTTCAATGAGTTGCGAAAGTGGCGGAATTGGCAGACGCGCCAGACTTAGGATCTGGTACCGAAAGGTGTGGGGGTTCGAGTCCCCCCTTTCGCACCACAAAACAAAGATCAGAAATTAGAGGTCAGAGGTCAGATAACAAGATCGAGAGCTCGGTGCCGGTAACGGTGCAAAGTCGCGCGTGGCGCGCCGACTTCTGATCTCTGTTCTCTGACCTCTAGTTATAGAATGAAAACTGAAATCAAAGATATATCACCGACACGCAAGCAGATTGATGTCGAGATCGACGCCGAAGCCGTGCGCTCAGTCTACGACCGCATCAGTGACAACTACGCCAAGGCAGCCAGCGTTCCCGGGTTTCGTCCCGGACATGCGCCGCGTGCGGTTGTTCGCACTCGCTTCAAGGAACAGATTCGTACTGAAGTCCTGCGCGAACTACTTCCCGACGCCGTCCAGCACGCTGTTGAGGAACACAAGCTCGAACCGCTGGGCGAGCCCGAATTAAATCTCGAGAATTCTGAAGGACTCGACCAGTTAGGCCAACAACCTATTTCATTCAATGTCAGCGTCGAAGTGTTGCCCGAAATCAAATTGGGCAAATACAAGGGCCTCGAAGTTACCCGCAGTACTCGTCCGGTAACAGACGAAGACGTCGATCGGGTCATTGAAAATCTGCGCGAAGGTTCAGCCACGCTCGAGCCGGTCGAAGATCGCGGCGCCCAACTAAACGACACCGTCACCGCCAGTTTTCACGGAACGTTTCCCGGGGAGCCCGAAGCCGAACCCATCAAGGTCGAAGACGTTGATGTCGTGCTCGGAGGCCAAGGGGTGGTGCAGGAAATTACCGACCAACTGACCGGCGTCAAACCGGAAGATGAAAAGACTTTCACGGTCGACTATCCGGCTGATTTTAGCGCGAAAGGTCTCGCGGGCAAGCAGGTCGCCTATACGGTTAAGGTCAGTGCGGTGCGAATTAAGGAATTGCCGGACCTCGATGATGAGTGGGCGCAGAGTCTCGGTGACGAAATTGAATCGCTGGCTCAGCTACGTACAAAGATTCGCAGCGATCTGGAACAACAGGTCAAACACGAAGCCGACAATCGAATGCGGGGAGCGCTGATGCGACAGCTGGTCGACGCGCACGAGTTCGAATTACCCGAGCGCCTGGTGGAACATCAGACTGAGCATCGCCTGGAGTCTGTAGTGCGTGACATGATCGGCCAGGGGATCGATCCGCGCAATCCCGAGCTGCAATGGGACCAGGCGCGCGAGTCTCTGAAAGAGCAAGCCAGCTATGATCTGCGCAGTTCGCTTTTGCTCGAACACATCGCCGGGGAAGAAAAACTTGAAGTGACTGACGAGGAAGTTAATGACGAGATCAACGCGATCGCCGAAGGCTCCAGACAGTCAGTAGATCAAGTGCGTGCTATCTTGACAAAGCAAGGTGGCGAACGTAGCATCGCTGGCAGGTTGCGCAATCGCAAAGCGCTCGATTTGTTGGTCGAAAATTCGCGCGTGACTAACGAAGAGTGGAAGGAAAAGGCAGACGAGCCCGAAGGCGATACGCAGAAGCAGGAATAGATTTTCCATTTCTCATTTGACATTCTTTGATGGCGACACAGTTTTAGTTGGCAAACGAAAAGTGACAAATGGATATGGAAAATGACGAATTCTAAACCTCTGAGTTTTAATCTCAATCTCAAATTAAAGAGCTGATATGGCACTCATTCCCATGGTGGTCGAGCAAACGTCGCGCGGAGAGCGGGCGTTTGATATCTATTCAAGACTTCTTAAAGACAACATCATTTTTCTCGGCACGCCGATCGACGACCAGATTGCCAATTTGATTGTGGCGCAGCTGCTCTTCCTCGAAGCCGAGGATCCTGAAAAAGACATCAACGTCTATATCAATTCACCGGGCGGCTCAGTCACCGCGGGTTTGGCAATCTATGACACGATGCAGTTCATTCGTCCGGATGTGACGACAATTTGCGTTGGCATGTGCGCATCCATGGGCGCGCTGTTATTGACGGCCGGAGCCAAGGGAAAACGCTTTGCTTTGCCCAATTCCCGCATACTCATTCATCAGCCGTCGGGGGGCATGCAGGGCCAGGCCACTGACGTGCGTATTCACGCTGAAGAACTCATCCGGATCCGCGAGTTGACATCCGAGATCCTCGCCAAGCACACCGGTCAAAGCATGGAACAAATAGAGCGCGATGTAGAACGCGACCGGTATTTATCTGCCGTTCAAGCCAAAGAATATGGTTTAATAGACGAGGTGATCGCGCACCGCGAGTAGAGCGATGTAGCGCAGGTCGTTAACTTGCGCTCGTAACGTATCAAGTTGCTTTACAAAATCTTACGGTCTCAACGGAGTTCCCCAAGACTATGGTAAGACGAACTGACGACACGCTGCGCTGCTCGTTCTGTGGAAAATCGCAGAACGAAGTTAAGAAGCTCATTGCCGGCCCCACAGTCTACATCTGCAATGAATGCATCGACATCTGCAACGAGATCATTACCGACGACCAGCAAGCTGAGTCGGTAGCCTCTCGTCCACCACTACCCAAGCCAGGCGAAATCAGGGCCTTCCTCGATGAGTACGTCATCGGCCAGGAGGAGACGAAGAAGCAACTGGCGGTCGCGGTCTATCAGCATTACAAACGCATCGAACTTGCACGCCGTCGGGCCGACGTCGAAATTCAGAAATCCAATATCGTACTGATCGGCCCCACCGGCACCGGCAAGACGCTTTTGGCGCAGACGCTCGCGCGCATGCTCAGTGTTCCGTTTACCATCGTGGACGCGACGACGTTGACCGAAGCCGGTTACGTCGGTGAAGACGTTGAGAACATTATTCTCAAACTCCTGCAGGCAGCCAACGGCGACGTCGAACGCGCGCAACAGGGCATTATCTATATAGACGAGATCGACAAGATCTGTCGCAAGGACGAAAACCCATCAATCACGCGCGACGTCTCAGGCGAAGGCGTGCAGCAAGCTCTGCTGAAGATCCTGGAAGGCACGATTGCCAACGTTCCGCCGCAGGGCGGTCGCAAGCATCCGCATCAGGAATTCTTTCCCGTCGACACGACCAACATTCTGTTTATTTGTGGCGGCGCATTCGTCGGCCTGGAAAAAGTCGTCGAACGCCGGCTCCGCAACAAGTCACTCGGCTTTCATGCCGAAGTAAAGACCGGTTCGCAACGTCAGGCTGAAGCGCTGGCACACGTGCAGCCGGAAGATTTGATTCGCTATGGACTGATTCCGGAATTCGTAGGCCGCCTGCCGGTCTGCGGCGTGCTGCAGGAACTCGACGAATCTGCGCTGGTCAAAATCCTCACCGAGCCAAAGAACGCGCTGGTCCGGCAGTATCAAAAGAAGTTTGAGTTTGACAACGTCAAGCTGCGCTTCACCGATGACGCGCTCCGTGGCGTCGCCGGCCAGGCCCTGCAACGCAAAGTCGGTGCGCGCGGTCTCATGATGATCCTCGAAGAACTGCTGCTCGAGGCAATGTATACGCTGCCTTCGCAGAAACGCATTAAAGAATTTGTAATCACCAGCGAGATGGTCGAACGCCGCCGCGCCATGCCGGGTGAGGGACTCGCCGGCGTCGACGACGCGGCCGCCTAGGATAAACTCGAACCAGCTTATTTTTTGACAGGCGGATCGTTCTTCTTGCTCGCTGTTTCAGCCTTCGTCAACTGCTCTGCTTTCAATTGATCGATCGCGGCCATCGCAACAATCTGACGCAACGGATCCTGGAGCTGAATCGCCGCGGCTGTCGTACGTTGCTCATCCTTCTCGGCTAACTTTTTGAATAACGATGTTTCGAAACCCGTGCGTCCCTGCCCGGTATCCAAGTCGCTATGATTGGCAGCGATCACTAGTTCATCGAGCAGATCGAGGGCCAAACCATCCTTCATCGAAATCACCGCAGCTGCGAGGCTGCCCAAACTGGTGAGCACGAGATCAAAATCCTTACTGGTAGGAATGATTGACGCCGGGACCCCCAGCGGAGGCGTGAACGGAGTTAGATCGGCTTTCTTCAGTTGCCTAACCGCCTGATTTACCGCATTACGAGCACAGAAGTCATCGTTCTTCGCGGCGCACTTTCCCGCAATCACCGGAAACACTCGCAAAATCGAACCAGCTTTGACCAATGACTCGGCCAGCTTTTGCGCGCCCGAGATGTCGCCTTTGTTCGCGAGACTAACGGCTTGCTGGGCGTTGAGAACTTCGGTGAGTTGAGTTTTTTGCGGCCCCTCCGCAAGCTTGTCGATCATCTTGCGGGCGCTGGAAAAATCCCCACGACTGATCGCTCTCTGGATAATCGTCTCATCCGGATGATCGCTCTCAAGTTCCCTTTCCACTTGCTTGTCGGATTTTGCTTTGTATTCTTCGTCGATGCTCTTGGCGGTGGGCAATGAAAAGCTCTCACCGGGCTTCCGGCTGCGCTGCTCCAGATCCAGAAACTGTTGCTTGAACTCAGGCGCATATTGTTTGAGCAGGGGATAAGTGTTCACGAGTAGCAGGTGGAAGGCGGTGAAAGTGCTGGGGGACTGCTGTTCCATCACAGCTACGCTGTTTAGTACGTAGGTTACGTATGCGT
>JAWWPL010000189.1:0-9166 GCA_033850605.1 Blastocatellia bacterium
ATAGACATAGGGCTCTGACGCACCAGTCGGATCAACAAAAGCGCGTCTAGCCTTGCGCGCCCCGTCACGAGTCAGGCCTTCAGAAGCGATCTGCTCGGCCATTGTGCGCATCGATTCGTCGTCGGGCTGGCGAACGATCTGAAGTAAGAGCGATTTCGAAGTGATCTCCGATGCGCGACACACCTCGCGGATCTCTTTCGGAATTGAGGCGATCGACAAAGCCTCAGTGACAGTGCTGCGGCTCTTGCCAACTTTTCGGGCAACGTCTTCGTGGGTATAGCCAAACCGTTCGCACAAGGCGCGTAAGCCATCGGCCTCTTCCCAAGGCGTAAGGTCCTTCCGCTGCATATTCTCGATCAGGGCAATCTCAGCTACAGCGCTCTCATCGACATCCATTTCAATGCAGGGAAGTTCGGTCAGACCGGCCGCAGTAGCAGCACGCCAGCGCCGTTCGCCGGCGATGATCATCCATCGACCCAGGGTCGGCTTGACCAGGAGTGGCTCAAGCACTCCCTTTTCGCTAATCGAGGCGGTCAGCTCCGTGAGATCGCCGATCTCAGTTCGCGGCTGATCCGGGTTAGGATCCAATTTGTCGATCGGAATCAGACGCCCGACGTAGGTAGTACTCGACTGCTGCGTCAACTCTTCGACGTAGTGCGCGTCGTGGCGCATGCTAAGACCGGTGGGCAAGCCTCTTCTAGACACGACTCATCACCTCATTGCAAAGTTTTTCGTACTCGACTGCGCCCGAAGATTGCGGCGCGAAAGTAAAAATAGACTCTTTATAGGCCGGCGATTCTTCCAGCCGCACGCTCTTCGTGATTACTGTATCGAAAAGCTTTGGCCCAAACACACGGCGAATTTGTTCGTAGACTTCCTTACCCAGAGTCGTCCGCTTGTCGTGGAGAGTGACCAGAACGCCCACCATTTCCAGCTTCGGATTCGGACGAGCTTTCACTTTCTCGATCGTCTCGAGGAGATCGTCCGTTCCTTCCAGCGCGAAATACGAGGACTGGATGGGGATCAGCACATGGCTTGAAGCCACCAGCGCGTTTACCGTAATCAAGCCCAGCGTCGGCGGCGTGTCGATCACAATCACCTTGTAGGTTTTCTTCAGCGGTTCAATGCGGTCCTTCAAGCGAAAAGGCGCGTCAAAATCGCCGACGAGTTTTGACTCTAGTTTGGCCAGACTGATCCTCGCTGGAATAATGTCCAGGCCTTCGACCGGTGTCTTGTAGACCGGCAGTTCATCAGTTCCCTGCCCGTCCATCATCAATTCGTAAGCTGAGCGCTCGATCGTCAGCGGATCAAGAAATGAGATAGAGCTATTAGCCTGGGGATCAAGATCCAGCAGCAGCGTCCGCGTCCCCCGCTTGGCAAAGGCGGCCGCAAGATTGATCGCGGTGGTGGTCTTTCCCACTCCGCCTTTCTGATTGGTGATTGCTATTATCACTAGAGTGTTTGCTTCGCCTGAGAAATCAAGCGCCGGAACCCGGCGAAAAATCACATGGACAAATCACTGGCGTCACCAATAACATCCGGCCATTCTTCTTCACCGCCGTCCCCTTCGGATTCGCTTTCATCCTCGGTCGCAATAGAGTTGCGAGATGCCTGAATCACATCCAGGTCGACATAGATCGGACAGTCTGCCCGTAGTGCAAGGGCGATGGCGTCAGACGGGCGCGAATCGAGTTTCATGGGCTCGCCATTCTCGCCAGTCAATTCAATGACTGCATAGAAGGTATTGTCACGCAGCGACGTAACTACGACCCGGTCCACTCTTAGTCCCAACTCTACGATCAGATTGCGAAGCAGATCGTGCGTCATAGGTCGAGGGGGAGCAATCTTTTCGATCTCCAGAGCGATGGCATTTGCCTCGTATGCACCCACCCAGATCGGAAGCATCGTTTCGCTGTTGATGTCCTTAAGGATGATTATTGGCGTGCCACTATTGGGATCCATCATCAGCGCCCGAATCTTGACCTCGATTTCCATTTTCTCTACTCCGCTATTGTACACAATCCTGACTGACTCAGAGCGCCGATTGTACCTGCCCATACAGACTATTTGGCTTGTCCTCAGTCACCCTAACGGTCACTACTTCTCCGAGGAGGGATGAATCACCGGAGAAAATTACCACCTTTTGGCACGTCGAGTGCCCGCTCATGTCCTGGTCTGACTTTGAACTCGGCCGCTCAACCAGGACGTTGATATCACTTCCAATGTAGTCCTGGTAAATCCTTTGCTGAAACCGATGTTGGGTCTCTTCCAACTCAAGGAACCGCGCAGTCTTCTCGGCCCTGCTGACGTCGTCTTCCAGTTTGGCCGCCGGTGTGCCTGGTCGCTCTGAATACTTGAAAATATAGAGCGCGTGGTATTCGACCTGCTCAATCAGCCTTAGAGTGGCGCGAAAATCCGTTTCGGTCTCTCCTGGGAAGCCAACAATAATATCACTGGTTACGGCCATCGGACGCCGGGCATTCTTAATCGAAGCAATCCTTTTCAGATAGTCATCGGCCGTGTGGCCGCGGCGCATCGCACGCAGTACCCGATCGCTGCCCGATTGCACCGGCAGGTGAATCCACTCGCAGAGGTTTTCGTGCTCGTCGATGGCGGTCACAATGTCCGGGTGAAAATCTCGCGGGAACGAGGTCGCGAACTTTATTCTTTCCATTCCAGTCGCAGACACTGCTCTCAAGAGGCGGCTGAAAGGAGTGGCGCCTTTGTATTCTTCAAGACCGGCGAGCGTCTTCGGGCGATAGCTATTCACATTCTGACCGATCAGGTGGATCTCGCGATAGCCGTGGTCCCTCAGCTCTCTAATCTCGGCGATGATGTCCGCCGCGCTGCGGCTCTTCTCCCGGCCACGTGAAAATGGGACGATACAGTAGGTGCAGAACTTGTTGCAGCCCTCAATAATGGGAACAAATGCCACGTACCTGGAAGTGCGTGCCGTTGCCGGAACGTCCCAGGTCTCACCGTCCGCGCGTTCGTCCAGGTCAATAACCCTGCGTTCGCCGTCGAGGGCGCGATTTAGCAATTCGGGCAGACGGTCCGTGGCACGGGTGCCGATGATGAGATTAACCGACGGACTATCATCAAAGAGCGACTTCCCTTCCAGTTGCGCCACGCAGCCCATGACTCCGATGATGGGTTCATTTCCAAGGCGCTGCCGGCGAACCTCACCGATGCGCGTCAGGACCTTGTGAGCAGCACGTTCACGCACCGAACAAGTATTAAAGATAACTACATCCGCGATTTCCGGAGATGGGCACAAATCAAACCCAGCCGCGCGCAAACGCACATCAGCGCGCTCGCTATCAGCGACGTTCATCTGACAACCAAATGTTTCCAGGTAAACTGTCGAGCCCATTACCGTCTCTCTTGCAACAGCGCAAAGTCTAACAGATTTCGATGCGACGTTCATATTAGCGGAAATTTGTTCTTGCAAGTCCACGTGCTTGACGCGTCGCACAGCTACGAGTAGTATCTGCCCTCTTGCTCTATGACTCCTGACTCCCGTTGAGGATGAAGACAACCGGAGAACGCAAAATGTCTTTCAATAAAATAATTTTGGTCGGTAATCTCGGGCGTGACCCAGAGTTGCGCTATACGCCGCAAGGCACTCCTGTTTGCAGCTTCAGTCTGGCTACGAACGAACGCAGGAAAGATCGAACGACCGGCGAAAACAATGATCTCACTACCTGGTTCCGAGTCACGCTGTGGGGACGGCAGGCCGAAACCGCTTCTCAATACCTAACCCGCGGCAGGCCCGTTTACATCGAAGGCCGTCTGCGCGTCGAAGAGTACACTGATCGCGACGGCAAGCCTCGTCACTCGCTTGAAGTGAATGCTACGGACATGCAATTCATCGGCGGGGGGAGGGGCGAAGATGCGGGAGCCGCCCCCGCGCGCGGAGCTGCGGCGGCAGCCGGCCCGGGCGAACCCGGACCTGAACCCAATGAGTTAAGCGACGATGATATTCCGTTTTGATTTGGTCCGACGGTTGGTATCCAGCCGGTGACATTCGCCAGCGGGAGTTAGGCGCCGCCTACTGTCTCGTTGGTTCCCCACTTACCTAGTTGACGCAGTTTCTGATAGCGTTGCGCCAGTCGGTCCGCCACATTACTAGTGGAAGAATGTGCCAGTCTTTCGCACAGAACCGAATCAAGGAAACGGGCTGCTTCATCGTGAGATTTCTGCGCTCCGCCCGACGGCTCAGCAACTACCTGATCGACAATCCCCTCGCGCTCCAGGTCCGGTGCAGTAAGTCGTAATTCTTCTGCTGCGCGCGCGGCCTGGCTCGAATCCTTCCACAGAATGGCTGCGCAACCTTCGGGTGAGATTACTGAATAGATCGCGTTTTCCAACATCAGCACCTGATCGCCGACGCCAATCGCTAATGCGCCACCGGATCCCCCCTCGCCAATCACGGTGACTATTACTGGAACAGTTAGTTTAGCCATCTCGCGCAGATTGTAAGCAATAGCCTCAGCCTGTCCACGCTCTTCGGCATCGATGCCCGGGTAGGCTCCCGGAGTATCAATGAAAGAGAATATGGGCCGTTCGAACTTCTCTGCCAGCTTCATCGCACGTATTGCTTTGCGATAGCCTTCGGGCTTGGGCATTCCAAAATTGCGATACTGCCGTTGTTTTGTATCGCGCCCTTTTTGGTGTCCTACAACCAGGGCCGGCATGCCATGAAACCGCGCGAAGCCGCATACAATGGCGGGGTCGTCTGCGTAACGACGATCGCCGTGAATCTCGGTAAAGTCTTCGAACAGCCGCTCGATGAAATCGAGGGTATAAGGACGCTCTGGATGACGCGCGAGTTGGACCCGCTCAAAGGCGGTCGTCGAATGCTTGGCATCCAATTTGGGTTTTTCTGCCATTAAGACCTTATGCCGCACCGCGCGCCGCGGCGGCCTGCCGGGGAGCGAAACCTTCCCATCTCACCTCGCAACCTAAGTTCCGTAGTGCTGATTCGATCTCAGCGCTGCCCTGAACCTTCAAAGAAGGATGAGCGCGGACTCGTATTAGCATACCCTCAGAGACCAGCTCAACAAAAACGTCGCAATCACCTTTAGACTGCTCGATCAAATTCCTGACTGTCTCGCAGAGTTCGGTGGAATCCGTCGCCGCCGGAAACGCAATGATCATCTCTCTCGCCTTCTGTTGGACTGCTTGAGTCAATTCAGTAAGCTTTTCAGCGATTACCGTGATCACTCCATCATCGCTAATCTCTGCCCTGCCGTTTACCAGGACTGTCGCTTCATCGGCTACAATGGCGCCCTGCCTTCGGAATTGCTCAGGCCAGAGGACGCACTTTACCGAACCAGCCTGGTCTTCCAAACGAAATATGGCAAATCGGTCCCCTTTCTTGGTCGTGCGGAGCTGAAGTTCGGTAATGAGTCCGGCAATCGTCGCCCGCGATCCGCTCTCCTGTTGGCTCAGTTCGGCCGAGGTTACCGCGCCAAGTTTGGCGACCAATTCGAAATGGGCCTCGAGTGGGTGTCCGGTGACGTAAAACCCAACGGCCTTTTTCTCCGCCGCCAGCATCTGTGAGGCAGTCCAGGCAGTCGCCGCGGGCAAATCGCTGGCATCATCGGGAGTCTGGGAAACCTCTCCGCCAAAGAGATCGTTTTGGCCGATCGCTTTCGCGCGTTTCGCTCTCGCCGAACGAGCCAGCGCAACATCAATAGCCGCAAAAAGGCGAGCTCGCCAGTGATTGGTCGAGACCTCGGAAGGTTTCAGAGAGTCGAAGGCGCCACTATAGACCAGACCCTCCAGCACTCGCTTGTTAATCGAACCTTCCTCAAGCCGCTCGGTAAAATCAAAGAGCGATTTGAAAGGGCCAGCCTGGCGCGCTTTCATGATCGCAGTAACGCTGTTAAATCCGATGCCTTTGATCGCCGCCAGACCGTATCGGATCGCGCCTTTGAGCGCGGTGAATCCTATGTCGCTTTCATTAACATCAGGCGGCAGTAGAGCGATGCCCTGCGTACGCATTTCTTTCGTATAGCGAAAGACCTTCGCCGTGTCGTCGATTTCGTTGGACAGGACAGCGGCGTAAAAGTGTTCGCCGTAATGGGCCTTTAGATAGCCAGTTTGAAATGCCAGATAGGCATAAGCGACGCTATGGGCCTTGGGGAAGCCATAATCGGCAAACTGCGCCATTAGGGAGAAAATTTGTTGGGCCTTGTCGCGTTTGATACCGCGCGCAACCGCGCCGAGGATGAACTTCTGCTCCTGCTGAGCCATCTCCTCGCGATTCTTCTTGCCCATCGCCTTGCGCAGGCTGTCGGCCTCGGCCATGGTGTATCCGGCCAGCTTCTGCGCCAGTTGCATTGCCTGCTCCTGATAGACGATGACCCCCTGAGTACTATCGAGAATCTCCTTCATCTCCGGGACGATGTACCGAACGCTCTTCTTCCCGTGGTGTCTCAAAATGAAGTCATCAACCATGCCGCCATCGATTGGTCCGGGCCGATAGAGCGCGTTAAGCGCTGAGAGATCCTCAATGCTCTTCGGCTTGAGCTTGCGACAGATGTCCTGCATTCCCGACGATTCAAACTGAAATATCGCATCTGTGCGGCCTTCGGCAAACAGTTGCATAGTCTTCTCGTCGTTAAGCAGAACCTTTGACCACTCCACTTCTTCGCTAAGCGATCGCTTTATGCTCTTTAAGCAGTCGCTTATAATTGTAAGCGTATTAAGCGCGAGGAAGTCCATCTTAAGTACCCCGACCTTCTCGAGGTCGGACATTTCGTACTGGGTGGTGACTTCATCCTTGGCCGAAACGGCGATGGGAATTAGCTCTTCCAAAGGCTCAGGAGTGATGACCACTCCGGCAGCATGGACTGAAACGTGACGGGCACAGCCCTCGAGCCTTCGTGCGAGGTCGATCAAATCACGCACCTGGTCATTTGTCTCCATTGCGTTGCGGAGTTCAGGTACTTGTTGAATAGCCTGCTCAATGCTGACATTGCGGCCGCGAACCGGGGGAGGAATCATCTTCGAGATGCGCTCAACATCGGAATATGGCATGTCGAGCGCCCGACCAACATCCTTAATCGCGGCGCGCGAGGCAAGCGTCCCGAAGGTTACGATTTGACAGACTGAGTCGCGCCCGTATAGATCAGCGACGTGGTTGATTACTTCACTTCGACCTCGAACGCAAAAGTCTATGTCGATATCAGGCATGGAAACGCGCTCGGGGTTTAGAAAGCGCTCAAAGAAAAGGTTGTACCGCAGAGGGTCGATATCGGTAATTCCCAGGCAGTAAGCCACCAGCGATCCTGCTGAAGAACCACGGCCGGGTCCGACTGGAATGCCATGTTCTTTGGCGTAGCGGACAAAATCCCACACGATGAGGAAATAACCGGCGTATCCCATCCGCTTAATGACTTCAATCTCGTGCCAAAGGCGTTTCTCGTATTCCTCGAAGGTGTGGGTCAGTTCCCCTCTCGATAACTCTCCGTCCCAGACCTGGGCCTTACGCGTCTGATAACCGTGGCGAACAGTCTTCTCGAAATACTCGTTCGCGGACAGGCCGGCGTCTGACGCTGGGATCGGGTAGTTAGGCAGGTAGTTCACACCATGCGGCAAGCTCAGGTCGCATCGTTCAGCGATCTCAACCGTGCGCTGCAAAGCCTCCGGCAATTCGTTACCAAAGATCTGCCACATTTCCTCTGGCGAACGCACATAAAAGTTTGGCGTGCCGTATCGCAGGCGGTTCTGATCATTGACCGTCTTTGCTGAACCAATGCAAAGCAGAACATCATGAGCACGGGCGTCGTCCGGCATCAGGTAATGGGCGTCATTAGTGGCGACCAGAGGAATACCGGTCCGCTTTGATAACTCAACGAGTGGCTTACGGATGCGGGCTTGTGGTTCCAATCCGTGTTCCTGAATCTCAAGAAAGTAATTCCCCTGGCCCATTATTTCCTGAAATTCAAGGGCCGCGGCAGCAGCATCGTCGGGACATTCACGAGCCAGCAACGCAGACGGCACACCCGACATGCAGGCCGAAAGAGCGATCAAGCCTTTGCTGTGTTGGGCGAGAAGTTCTTTGTCGATCCGCGGCTTGTAGTAAAAACCTTCGGTGAACGCTTTCGAGGTAAGGCGTGACAGATTGCGATATCCCTCGAGATCCTTCGCCAGCAGAATTAAGTGATGATTTGTTTTTTCGCCCGGCGCGGCCCGGCCTCCGCGGTCCTTGCGACTTCCCTTTGCAATATAGGTCTCGCACCCGATGATAGGTTTGATCCCTTCCTTCTTCATCGTGTTGTAGAAAGTGATTGCGCCGTACATGTTTCCATGATCAGTCATGGCACACGCGTCCATTCCCAGTTCCTGGGTGCGTTTTGCCAGCGGGTTTATCTGAATCGCCCCGTCTAAGAGGCTGTAGTCGGTGTGTAAATGGAGATGGACGAATCGCTTGTCCTGCATATTGAATTATGGCTGAAGAGTAAAGCAGCGAATGAAATCTCAACTGTCGATGCAACACTATATCACGTGGCGTCGAAGGATCAACCGAACAAGATGTTGCAGACGCTTTTATCTTTGGAGGAGAGAAATTCTTTGGGTTTCTATGAATCCCTTCTCTTTATTTTCTACATAGGACACAGAGAAAGCGAGGATATCCTAAAATTGGCCCACTGGAGCTGAGGTGCGATGCGGAAGCACTAGCCATCAACGGTCAGCGAGGGCCGGCATCTACTCTAGCGGAGCCATCTCGAATGAGAATCGCGTCCTGAACTAGTCGCGGGATCCCCTGTTCACGAATGAGGCCCCTGGTGTTACCGCGTGACCAGAGGCGTCGTCGTGGTCGAAACCTGAATGGAACCTACGCCCAGGTTAATGACTTTGATCGCATAGATTCCACCTGGCGTCACCGCCCGATTGATTGTTGCTAATCCCGAGGACGCATTAACGGTTTGTAGCGTCAAGCCCGACGGATCCACCAGCACAAGCTGGAACGGAACCCCAAGGTTGGATTCGGCAACCACCGAAACTGCCTGCGCGTTCGCCGGCATTCGGTAGCCACTGCTTGCCTGGCCGCCGGTTCCCACATTGCTGCTTCCATTCGCGGTCTGCCCGGGTCCAGACGCGGGTTGAGCGTTTGAACTGGAGCTTTCGAGGCAGAAGCCATCGACATACACAA
>JAWWPL010000449.1:0-8817 GCA_033850605.1 Blastocatellia bacterium
GGTGTTCCCAGATTCGTGTGATTGAGGGCGTTAAAGGCCTCAGCGCGCAGTTGGAGTTTCACCTTCTCAGTTAGTGCAACCTCACGTTGCAAAGCGAGGTCGAGTGTTTGTCTCCCAGGGCCGTATATGGTGTTGCGGCCCACGTTCCCGAAAGTGAACGCCGCCGGTGTCGCGAAGGCCGCGGTATTAAACCAGCTGGATGCGGTGTGGGTACCGGGACCAAAGATCGGCTGACCTGTGTAGTTAGCACGAATTGGATTCTCACCCAGGAGCGTGCCGGCGTTGGCGGTGTCGCCGAATACCGAGATCGTAAAAGGAAATCCACTCTGCGCCTGAAATATGGTTGACAGCCGCCACCCCCTGGTGACCTCATGAACAAAACCAGATTTACCCCAAGACGGAAGATCATAGACAGCGCTCAGGGCAAACCGATGACGAATGTCGCAGGCCAGGCCCTTCTCTGCCCTGAGGTTGGAATTATCCTGCGGCGCTGCTGACTCAAACATGGGCGACCGGAAGTCAGGCGCGTCACTGAGGTTCTTCGCAAACGTGTAGTTGGCCAGAAAGGTCCAGCCGCGACTAAAACGTCGCCGGATGTTGACGTAACCCGCGTCATACCAGCTTTGCGCAGAATTCTCTAAAAGGTTAATGCCGCTTACGGGAAAAGTCGTGTTGGCCACTGTGATGTTATCGGGTAAGACCATACCCGGCAGGAAACTCAAAGTCTTGAACGGCCGCCGCGGCCCGATGGCGCCCGGTCCGGGAGCAGCGTTATTGATCAAATGCGATCTTTGCAGATGCAGACCGTGCGACCCGAGATAGCCTACCTCTAAAGTTGTTTCAGAGCCCAAACTCTTTTCGACCGATCCGCTCCATTGTTCGATATATTGTGGTGGAGCGTTGAGCTCGAAGGCAGCAAAGCTGACTGTGGTCGTACCCAGGACGGCCGGCGCGAAATTGAAATGACTGGCAACGATACCGGCGGCCGGCGTGAAGTTATCGCTTTGCTGCGTCTCGGGAAAAACGTAAGGGACGTTGTGACGCTGATTACACCACGTGTTCATGTCCACTGGCGTGAAGAAAATACCAAAGGCCGCGTGAAACACCAGGCCGAAGCTGGGAATCGAGTGCGAGATACCCGCTCGAGGAGCAAAGTTTAGTTTGCTTGAATTATTCAGACCGTCCGGGAAACCCTGCTGCCCGCCGATAAAAACGAAAGGCACGCCATCTTTAAAAATAAGATTCGTATTCGCGAACCGAATGTCCTTGAGCGGACTCATGTATTCATAACGCAGCCCGAGCTGAATGGTGGTATTGCGATTCACCTGAAAGCTGTCCTGAACAAACGCGTCTGCATACCACTGCCGCAGTTGCATCTGGGGCACACCCGCTTGTCGCTGCTTGACCGCCGGTAGGCCGAGCAGAAAACTCGCGAGCGCCGATCCCGTGCCATCGTTTGTCGCAGTCTGGGTCGTGAACCCATTAGTAAACTGATAGTAACCTCGGTTTTGGAAGAACCCCCACATCGGCCAAATAAAATCGCGGAAGCTGCCACCAAACTTGAGACTATGCCGGCCCTTCTGCCAGCTCAAAGTATCACGCGCTTCCAGAATCGTATCCCAGGCATGCATCGGCGTCGCGATATAGGTGTCGCCCATGCCAGAGTAACCCTGCACATTGAACCACGGCGCGCCGAAAGCGCCCTGACCGCCAAAACCAACCCCGGTAATTCCGAGTTCAGAAACAATATCGTTAGAGAAGCTGTTCTCGGAAGTGCGATGCATCGACAGACGTGAAACTGTGATGTTCGCCATGTTGACGATGTTGGGACTGATGATGCGATTCCAACCGACTGTGCCATTCTGCGAGAGGTTGTCGTGAATCGCGCCGAACCCGGGCAAGTTCTGCGGCATGAAACCCTTTTCGCTGCTAAATGAATAGCGCGCGAAGATGCTATCGCCGCGTTTGAAGTTTTGATCGAACCGGACGGTCGCCTGATCTGTGCGGTGGTGTTGATTGCGCACGTCGATATAGTTATTACAGTCGGCGCCGGCGCCCACGACCAGCGGCACTCCCATCATCGTCATGCCGCAACCCATCATTCCCATGTCCATGTTTGGTCGTGGAACATATTTGGTCAGAAACAACAAAGCTTTTTTATCGATCAGGCTCTGCGGAATAACGTTGCCGGGAAAAGGATCGCGAATGACCTGCGGATTGCTTGGGCTAACCGGCTTGCTCGAATCAAAACTCGGATTAGGGTGCGAGCTGAAAGGATTGTAAATTGTCGCGCCGCTCATGCTGAAATCGCCGTTGATCTCATCCGCGGTCGGGACTGTATCGATCATCGTTTCGGACTGGGTTAACCGCAGGCCTTCATAGTTAGCGAAGAAGAACGCCTTGTTCTTAATAATTGGGCCGCCCAATGATCCCCCGAAATTATTTCTCACCAAATGGTTCGAGGAATCCATCTCGTTAAAAGCCCGAGCGTCGAACACATTGTTGCGTAGAAATTCGTAGCCGGTTCCGTGAAAGTCGTTTGTGCCCGTTCGCGTTACGATATTGATTTGACCGCCGCCGGCGCCGCCCATCTCGGCCGTATAGCTTCCCGTCTGAACTTTGAATTCCTGGACTGTGTCAGGCGAGGGGCTGAGATTCAACGTATTGAAAGTTGGATCAGTGTTGGTGGCGCCGTCGAGTAAGTAATAATTCGCGTTGGGCCGATTGCCGCCGATGCTGAGCGCCGAGCGCTGTCCCGGCCGCCAGTACAGAGGACTCATGTCGCCCGCCTGCGCTCCATGACTCTCATGTGCGCCCGGAACAGTCAGCACCAGATCTATTAACATGCGCCCATTCAACGGCAAGTTGCGAATAGAAGTGGGCTCGACGACTTCACCCACGCTCGCATCTGTCGTCCGTAACACGTTCACGGTTTGCGTCTGCACCTGTACGGTCGTGTTTAGGGAAGAGAGTTTCAGGTCTACATCAAGCGTCGTTGGCTGACCAACCTCGAGGCGGACCGAACCATTGAAAATTGCGAATCCGGACGCCTGGACAGTAACCTTGTAGAGGTCTGGCAGCAGACCGGTAACTTGGAATATGCCCTGCTCGTTACTGATTGCCTGCCGAATTGCGTGGGTGCTGTCCGAGATGAGTTGCACCGAGGCTCCTGGAATAGCCTGGCGCTGAGGATCGTATATGGTTCCGCTCACACTTCCGTAGTTGCTCTGGGCAAACACAGAACAAGCGTTTACGGAGAGTAATACTGCCGCGAAGATGAAAATCGGCCACGATTTTCTGAGTCTGGATAAGCGCCACAGACAAGTAAGATTCACAATCTCACCTCGAGTTAGCAAGTTCGAATAAGAACAGACCGAATGAAGACTGCGCTGGTTTACTGATGAATAAATTGAAGCCCGGTCCCGTGTTCGCCTGTCTAAATCAGTAGGTCGCTAAGCTGTGCAACAAGTTAGGTAGGATTACAGCCCCACTGACCCAAACGAACCCCGAGACCGGGAAGTTGGTGATTACGAAAGGGAAAGTACCATGAACGGTTCTTTGTGTCATGAGTCTGGCGGTGGGTTTTGGTCTACAACTTTAGGTGGATAAGGGTAATAGGAACCACAGATTCACACGGATAAACGCCGATAAGAACATACAAGAGCGAGCGTCTGCTTCACATTCTCTGACGGAAAACCAACGTCACATATTTTCAACGGCCTCGGAGAACGAACCATAGTTTCCCATATGCCATTCAACACCAGATTCGAGCGTGCACTCCAATCCAAAGAGTTGCGAGTCATCATCGTAGACGATTCGGCAAGAAGAATCGTTCGTGCCTGTGTGGTTAGTCACCAACCATAACATTTTGAAAGAAGTTCCGTTCACGTCAGTCGCCAATTGGGCCTGACGGGGTTCAATTAGGTGCTTCTGAACCCACGATTGAAGATGAGGTGCCAAAGCCGCCAAACCCTCGGTCACCTTCACGCGTATCGCTTCGGGAGTTCTGTCATTCGCGGTCATAAAAAAGCAGGCGCCGACCTGTAGTAGACACTATAAGTAGCACAATGATCTACCCCCACTTTTGGTGTCTAATTCTACGATTGTCTAAGGCAGCCTTCTGTTTTTTCTCTGCAAGTCTTGAAGGGCCTGGAACGATCCACAAACCCACATGAAACCAGGACGAAGAACGACTAAGTTCGGTTTGTTTCATGTGATTTCGTGGATAGTTTGGTTGTCTTCACGTATGGTGAGGTTTTAGCCGCCTGCTAGTGCTCTGAGTCTAAGGTTCTGACAAGATCGGTGCATTCCAAACGGGGTGCTAGCCCCAGTGATTGATTAATTAAGGAATTTCTGAGAAACCGTGCTAACGCAGGTGAACAAGGCCGCGCTGTAAAGCAGTCGTAGCAGCTTGCGTGCGATCGCTCACACCCAGCTTGCTGAGAATGCTGTTGATGTGGCTCTTGACGGTCGCTTCACTGATATTCAGGCGGGCCGCGATTGTTTTGTTGCTATGGCCGGCCACGATCTGTTCGAGCACTTCAGTCTCTCTCCCAGTCAGATCAGAACTGCCCATTCTTTCTGCCAGTCGTTCTGCAACCTGCGTCGGAATCCGCCGCGATCCGCCGTGCACCTTGCGAATCGCTTCTTCCAATTCTTCGAAGAACATGTCTTTCAGGAGGTAACCCTGAGCTCCCGCCTGCAACGAACGATAGATGTCCTCATCGCCGTCGTAAGTAGTAAGAACGATCAGACGCGCGTCCGGGAATTCTTTGCGAATGGCCGTGATCGCTTCTACACCACCCAGTTCCGGCATCCGCAAATCCATCAAAGTAACGTCCGGCCGATGAAGGCGATAAAGGTCTATGGCCTGCCAGCCGTTGGTACCCTCAGCCACCACCGCCATATCGGAAACAGTATTGATGAGCGCGACAAAGCCCTGGCGGACCACGGCCTGGTCGTCGATCACCATGATTTTGATCGTGTCGTTATTCATGCGTCAGGTTCTACAGAATTCAATTTGCCGTCTTCTGCTTTTACTCCCTCTCCCTTTTGGGAGAGGGTTGGGGTGAGGGCTTACCGCCGAGTCCACCCGATCAATAGTTTTTGTCTTTGAATGCCACTAGCCAAGCACAAATCAGAAAATTTTCTTTTATCGCAAACCCTCATCCCCGGCCCTTCTCCCAAAGGGAGAAGGGAGAAGGACTGCTCATAACTTCTTTCAATTTCTCGCTTCCCTTCCCTCACCCTATCACGGAAACCTCACCCACTGATCGGCGCCTCCACCATAACCTCCGTGCCTTCGTTCGCGCGACTATTAATTGTCAGCGTCCCGCCAATCTGCGCTGCGCGTTCCCGCATGCCGATCAGGCCGAAGTGTTTCGCTTCGCCATTGGGTGAGACTTGATAATCAAACCCGAGCCCGTCATCACGAACAGTTAGTTGCACGCGTCTCGACTCAAATTTCAAGTTAACCAGCACGTTCCGAGCCTGCGCATGGCGCACCGCATTGTTGATAGCTTCCTGTCCAATTCGCAGCAGGTTACCTTCGATCAGATCACTGAGCGGCCGGAACGTCCCGATGACTTCGACTTTGGCCTGCACCGCGGTATCAGCCGTCAGCCGTCGCGCCGTGTCGCTTAACGCCGCCGGCAAATCGTTATTATCCAGCGCCTGCGATCGCAGGTCCCAAACATAGCGTCGGGCCTCAGCAATCCCGTGACGCACCAACATCCTTACTCGATCCAGATGAGTCTTTGCCAGCTCCGCCGATGCCGGCATCGTCCGGGCGACCACCTCGAGCTGCACAGAAATGCCCAACATCTCCTGCGCCAGATTGTCGTGAATCTCACGCGCGATGCGGTTTCGCTCGGCCAGCACCGCGGCAAATTGCGCTTCGACCTGCTTTAGACGAAAGCGGTAGAACTGCCATACGAGAAATGCCAGGCTGAGAATACAAAGCGCATAGAACCAGTATGTCTGGTAGAAGTGCGGCCGCAGGTAAAGATCGAAAGCCGCGCCTGTCGGACTCCACAAGCCATCATTGTTGGACGCAATTACCCGGAACTTGTAATGGCCGGGCCGCAGGTTTGTATAGTAAGCAGTGCGCCGTGTGCCGCCATCAACCCAATCGCTATTGAATCCTTCGAGCTTGTACTTGAATCTTACTTTTTCCGGCGCCACGAAACTGAGCGCGGTGTAATAAAAATCAAACCGGCTCTTACCTGGCGCGAGCTCGATCGGTCCCGCCGGCGTGATCGACTCGTCATCAACGCGGACCTGCTCAATAGAAACGGGCGGCGGTTGATCGTTCGGTTTGATCTTTTCGGGATCGATCATCGCCACCCCCTTAATAGTCGCCAGCCAAAGTCGCCCGTCGGCGCCGCGCCATCCCGCCGGGTGTCCGCCGCCGCTGCATTCGCGCGTGGTCATTCCATCCGCGGTTCCGTAAAGCACCGTGGTGATCGAATTCGCTTTACCATTGGCAAAGTCATCCAGGTCGTTCTTGCTGAGACGGAAGATCCCTTTATTTGAGCTCAGCCAGAGTGCGTTTTGCCGATCCTCGAGGATGCTGTAGACGACGTCATCGGGCAATCCGTTACGAGTTGTGTAGGAAACAAACTTTCCCTGGTTGAGCCGGTTGAGTCCTCCGCCGCTGGTGCCAATCCAAAGCGACCCTTCGGCGTCTTCGTGAAGCGAGATCACCACGTCACTCGAGAGACCGTCTCGCGTCGTGTAGTTAGTGAACTTCTCGTCCCTGAATTTGCTCAAGCCGCCGAGCGTGCCGATCCAGATGTTACCTTCTCTATCTTCATAGATCGTGCCGACAAAGTTATTGGGCAACCCTTCGGCGGTCGTATAAATATTGAAGCGGTCGCCTCTCATTCTCGCCAGTCCGCCGAGCGTCCCAATCCAAAGATTGCCGCTGTGGTCTGCAAAAATCGACCGCACTAAATCATTGGGCAGACCGTCAGCAGATGTGAAGATCTTGAACTTGCCGTCCTTGAATCTATTCAATCCGTCGGGCGTCCCCGCCCAAATATTACCTTCCAGGTCGCCGAACACAGACAGAACAACGTTGCTGGAAAGCCCGTCCGCCGTGGTGTAAGTCGTGAACTTGCCGCCTTTCAACAGACTCAAGCCCCCGCCATTGGTGCCGATCCAGATGCTGCCTTCGCGATCCTCGTAGATCGACTTAACCAAATCGCTCCCCAGCCCTTCCCTGGTTGTGTAGGTCGTGAACTTTTTGTTTTTCAATAAGTGCAAACCGCCCGACTCAGTGCCTATCCAAAGGCTGCCCTCGCGATCCTCAAAGATGGAAAGAATGATTTCGTTTGTCAGGGAATCGCCGGCGCGAAAGCCAGAGAAGTGTTGGTTAGCAAAACGGCTCAACCCGCCGGCAGTGCCAATCCACACGCTGTCCTCGGCGTCCACAGCCAGGGAAATAATCCGATTGTTCGCCAGCCCTTCGCGCGTGGTGTAGGTGACAAAGCGTTTGCCTTCAAGACAACTCAAACCGTCGAGTGTGCCGATCCAAAGGCGACCCTGCCGGTCTTCATTGATCGAAACCACACTGTCGTTGGCGAGGCCTTCCTGTTTAGTAAATCTGGTAACTGTCCCGTCTTTAGTGCGAATCAAACCTGAGGGCGATCCGATCCAGAGCGCACCTTCGTGATCTTCAAATAAGGCCTGGATTCGATCTTTCGGAAGATCCGGCGGTGACGGCGTGAACACTCCATTGTTGAAGCTTACCATTCCGGCTGAGGTCGCAATCCAAAGGAGGCCGTGGTGATCCTGGTAGAGAAAATCAATCACGTTGGCAGGTAAGCCTTGTTGCGTCGTGTACGTCGTGAATTTTCCGTCTCGCATTTGGACCAGGCCGTCGGCGGTGCCAATCCATAGATCTCCGAGCCGATCTTCCAGCAGCACGCGAATGTTATTGCTCAGTATCTGCGGCGTGTTTTGTTTGTCGAAAACTGCAAACTTGATTCCGTCAAAACGGGCTAGCCCTTCTTCGGTTGCGATCCAGATGTAACCGTCTTTGCCCTGCGTAACCGAGTGAACAGTATTCTGTGGCAGGCCGTTTTCGGCCAGCCAGATCTGTTGGTTGAACTGAAAGAGGTCGCGCTCAGGATCAAGCGCCGGTGACTGGACGGCGCCGCATAGCAGCATGAGCAGCAGCCCAAACATAGACGCGGCCGATTTGTTAATGAGTGCCGATGAATGCATTGATTAGGCTGCTACCTTCCGAAACAACGGAAGGGTCTCTCTGTATTTAGTAAACAGACCCTCCCGATTCGCCGGGTTCGACGTCACGAAAATCAGGTACTGGTTTCAAATCGGGTTGGCATTTACCAAGCGCGAACCCAGGTGACCTGTAGCTTAAGCCGCCCTCGGGCGGCTTACCCGAAGTGTTACTAGACCGGGGGTTCCGAGGTGCGGGCGACTGATCTAAAAGCCCGTTTCAACGGGCTTAAAGTTGAAGGCTTTAACCCGGTACTAAAGCAGCTAAGTCTAAAGCACGCTGAAGCGCTCTATCTATCAAGACGCCCCGCCGGAACCCAGCGCTAAAAGCGCTGGTCTAGAAACCCTTCGGGAAAGCCGTCTGAAGACGGCTGGCCGGAGTTGACGACTGGCCGGAGGCCGTGCTCAAGCTGATAGCTCTGCAAACTGCACCAGTCGACGAAACCACACAAGCAAGGCGGAATCGATTATACTCAATACCCGGCTGCCCGCGCGCGCTCGAAAACCACGTTGGTCTTTATCGGAGGTCACCATTGCCATCCACCGTTCTGAAATGCACGCTTCTCTCTTCAG
>JAWWPL010000500.1:0-5270 GCA_033850605.1 Blastocatellia bacterium
TGATCCGGTCGACCATCCGCTTGGCAGGGACATCGAAAAGGCGCCATCCCGGTATAAGCCTTCAGGGAAGGCAAGAGCTCCGGGCAGCGCAGCATGATTATCAGAGGACTTTGTTGATCGCGAATTAGCCGGCGCTGTTAGCGAGTTAGCTTCCAGTGTCCGGCGTCTGGCCAGCATGGCCTTTCGCCGACGAATCTGGGCGCGGTGCCGACGCCACCAGGCGCGCGAATGATGATGAAACCGATGTGAACGCGCAGCCATTTGAGATCTGAGGTTATGCGCGGTGGAGGTTGCAAAGGGCAGCATTACCACTATGGAAACCAAAAGACCTAATGATAGACCGATTCGACGCAACATATAATCACCCCTTTTCAAGCCACCGTTTCGCGGAGAACTTCCTCGATGGTGGTCGTTCCGTTTCGTATCTTGTGCAAACCAGACTCGCGCAGCGTAATCATGCCGTCTTCGATCGACTTCTTTCGCAACTCGAGCGACGACGCACCAATCAGGATCAACTCGCGAATCTCATCGGTTATTTCCATGACTTCATAAAGGCCGATCCGGCCCTTGTAGCCGGTATCGTTACAGGTCGGACAACCCTTGCCTTTGTAAGTCTTCACCTTGTTCGCCTCTTCAGGCGTAAAGCCAATTTCAACCAGCGCTTCCATGGGAGTGGGATGTTCTTTCTTGCAGTCTTTGCAGATGCGGCGGATAAGGCGCTGAGCCTGTATCAGGTTCACGCTGGTAGCAACGAGGAATGGTTCGATACCCATATTCATCAGACGTGAGATAGTCGAGGGAGCGTCATTGGTGTGGAGGGTTGAGAGGACGAGGTGGCCAGTGAGAGCGGCCTTGATAGCAATTTCGGCAGTTTCGAAGTCGCGGATTTCGCCGACCAGAACGATATTCGGATCCTGCCGCAGGAATGAACGCAAGGCGGCGGCGAAATTTAACCCAATCTGTTCTTTCATCTGCACCTGGTTAACGCCGGGCAGATTGAACTCAACCGGATCTTCAGCGGTCATGATATTAGTGTCGACCGTGTTGAGAGATTGAAGTGCCGAATAAAGAGTATTGGTTTTGCCGCTGCCCGTAGGTCCGGTGACTAATACCATTCCGTAGGGTTTGGAAATGTTTCGCTGAAATTTCACGAGAGACTCTGCCTCGAATCCGAGGTTTGTCATGTCGAGCATGAGTTTCTCTTTATCGAGCAGACGTAGCACAACCTTCTCTCCAAAGAGAGTCGGCAAAGTCGAAACGCGGAAATCGAGTTCACGGGAGCGCGAATCAACCTTGACGCGGATCTTAATGCGGCCGTCCTGGGGCAGACGCTTTTCGGAAATGTCCAGTTTCGACATGATTTTGATACGCGATATCAGGGCATCGCGCATCTTCAACGGTGGATGCATGACGTCGTAAAGGAGGCCGTCAATGCGGAAACGGATGCGTAGCTCTTTTTCGTATGGCTCGACGTGAATGTCGGAAGCCCCCCGGCGCAGTGCGTCGACTAAAAGGACGTTGACCAACCGCACTACCGGCGCGTCTTCGCTCATGCGAGTGAGGCTGGAGAGGTCGATTTCGTCGTTGTCCTCAAAGACTTCGACCTCACTTTCAAGGGTTTCCTGATCGAAGTTGAGGCTGTCCAGTGAAACAAGGTCGGCTTGGGAGAAGCCATTGCCGTTAAGACCTTCAACTGAGATGTCGGGTGCTACGGCGGCGAGTTCAATCTCGCGCGAACTGCTGTAATACTTGGCGATCGCTGTCTGGACGCTGGCTTCGGCGACAACCACGGGTTCGACATTCAGGCCCGTCATGAACTTGATGTCGTCCATCGCGAACACGTTGGTAGGATCGACCATAGCGAGCGTGAGGGTGGCGCCTACACGTGACAGTGGCAGGACCGAATACTTCTGAGCGACTTCTTGCGGGATCAATCGAAGAACTGAGTCCTCGATATCAAATAGATCGAGGTTTACCGACGGGATTCCGTATTGTCGGGATAGTACTGCGGTGATCGTATCGTCCGAAACCAGGCCAAGTTTGACCAGATTGAAGCCGAGCCGGCCACCGTGCTCGCGCTGGTAATCCAACGCTTGCCGGAGGTGTTGGGGACTGATCAAGTTCTCGCGAACGAGAATTTCGCCGAGTTTGGCTGACATTTGGGGTTGTTTTTTTCCAGCTTATCGAGCTAAAAGACGTTAAAAGTGGTGGGAATCGAGCCCTAATCCTGGGCGAACCTGTGAGCTGCACGACGGCCAACGATGTCTAACACCGTTGCAACGCCAATTCTAACGATCAAAGTTATCGCTGTCAATAGGATTTCCGAGATAGGCTCGAAGCGGCGGCGAGTTCGCTACTCCTCTTTAATAGAGGCGAATCTATTCAGCTCGAGAGGTGTGAGTTTGTACTGGACAAGTATTCGATGATATTCGATAATCTTCGCGCTGGTTCGGAATGTGAGGAGGATCTGATGGGGATAACAGCAAGACAGCGAAGGGTGTTGGATTACATCAAGCATTATTTTGACGCGCATCAGGAAGCTCCAACCATAGCTGAGATTGGTCAGGAATTCGGCATGAGTTCATCGGCTAGTGCTCATCATGTAGTTTCGATTTTGGAAAGGGAAGGATTGATTCGGCGGATTCCCAATGTTAGCCGTGGTATCGAACTGGTGAAGGATGAACCCGCCGAAGATAACTATGAGATTCCTCTGCTAGGAGTAGTAGCAGCCGGGGCGCCAATTGAAGCGATATTGAATCACGAGACCGTTTCCATTCCGCAGGACATGTTGAAACCCGGACGAATGTTTGCCCTCCGGGTGCGAGGTGATTCAATGATTGATGAGCAAATTCGCGAAGATGATTTTATTGTTCTTCAATCACAGCAAACTGCGGACAACGGGCAAACAGTTGTAGCGTTGATCGATGGAAGTGATGCGACGGTCAAACGCTTTTATGGAGGGCGCAATCAGGTGCGGCTGGAAGCAGCTAATCCGCGTTACAAGCCAATCGTCATTCGGCCGCCGGAGCGCGTGCAGATTCAAGGCGTGGTAGTGGGCGTGATTCGTAAATACAAGCATTGAAGCTCAGTTATGATCTCAAATCTCAAATCTGAGATCTCAGATTTTGAATGGCTCGCTCTGGTTTTGCGCTGGCCTCAGCAAGCGTCCTATTAGTTCTTTGATATAACACGAGCGACTTTTTTCAGATCATCTATGAACCGGCGTTTTTCAACATGGCGGGTTTCCTCATCCGGAGCGCGCAGAATTGAAGACGGATGAACTGTCGCCATGATGTAAGGCGCCAGAGTCGACTCAATGAACTGGCCCCGTTGTTTGCTGACCAGAAACTTGGGACCCAGCAAAGCCTGGGCTGCGGTAGCGCCCAGACAAACAATAACCTTTGGCTTAATCAGAGCGATCTCGGCTTCAAGCCAGGGCCGGCAGGCCGTAATTTCACTGGAATTGGGTTTTTTGTGAATGCGCCGCTTGCCCCGCGGTTCCCATTTGAAATGCTTGACTACGTTGGTGACGTAGGTTTGCGCGCGATCGATGCCGGCATCGGCCAGAGCCTCGTTAAGCAATCGGCCGGCCGGACCAACAAAAGGATGGCCGGTGAGATCTTCTTCATTGCCGGGTTGTTCGCCGACAAAAAATACTTCAGCGCGGCGAGTGCCTTCTCCGAAGACAGTTTGCGTCCCGCGCTTCCAGAGGTCGCAAGCTTTGCAATCGGCAGCCGCATCGCGAAAAGCTTTTAAGCTCTTTCGTGATGGAAAGAACTCTTGGGCTGAATCTTGTGATTGGTCTTTGCTCACGACAGAGATTCTCCTGGGCAGGGCTTAATGCAATTATGAAATCAGCAGTCGCAAAAAAAGAGATCGAGTTGGCTCTGGCCGATCGTTTTGGCGCTGTCTTCCAGCGGCATCAAAAGCCTCCGGCTGAAATTGTGCCCACCGGGATTGATGAAATTGATGCGCGCTTAAATGGATTTCCTCGCGGCGCGATTACGGAAATCCATGGCGCAACATCATCCGGACGCACCACCCTGTTACTTTCTGCTCTGGCCGTCGCTACCCTGCAGGATGAAACCTGCGCGTTGGTCGACACCAGCGATACTTTCGATCTTTCCTCCGCGGCAAACGCTCGAGTTGATTGTGATCGCTTATTGTGGGTTCGCTGTAGCGGCAACCTAGAGCGCGCTTTCAAGGCCACCGATCTTTTGCTGCAGAGCGGTGGCTTTGGGTTGGTCGCACTTAACCTGGCGGACGTAGCCGCAAAACATACCCGCCGCATAATCACCTCGTGGTGGTTTCGTTTCCGGCGAGCAGTTGAAAACACACCCACAGCCCTGGTGGTCGTTACTCCCGTTTCCTGCACTCGGTCCTGCGCTGCGCTGGTCCTGGAAATAAAGAACGAAGGACCAGTCTGGCCCAGCACCATGTCATTCGTTTTAGAAAACAATGGCGCAAAGTTAACGATCGAGGAAAGTAAGGGTGATGTGACCCCTCGCCTTTCGTTGGTCACAGAGACAGCCCAAGCGCCTGATCCCTGCTTCCGGCCTCTAACCCATGCAAATTTGCTTCAGGGAATTCGCGTCCGGGTAAATCAGGAGCGGCCCATTACCTGGATTGTCGAACCTCCCAGATTCAGAACACGCTTGCATTAGGCGAGCAGGTTGACAATATTCGGCAATATTCGCTAATCTTCGCCTGCCCGACTTTTGAATCAATCCAAATTCAGAGTGAATTATGTTTGCCAGTATTTATGGACGAACTATCCCCAAATCCGGGGTGCAAGTCGATGACGGAGCCTCACTGCTTATCGACCTGGCTTTTACTTTCTCTCCTTTAGTCGAGCAAACGGCGATTGACACGGTGGTGCTTGATGTTGCGGGGCAGGATTTGTTATTTGGCTCGTCTGCCAATCCCTCTTCGGCTGTTGGAGATGCCGAGATTGATTCTGTCCGCGCCCTGGCAAGTGAAATTGTCCGGCGCGCGGCCCAGTCAGGTTTTAAGGTGAATGTCGCAGTGGCCGCGAATCCTGATGCGGCGATCAGCGCGGCGCGCTCGTTTCAGGGAGTGACCGTCATTCGTGCCGGAAAAGAATCTTTACAACTCGGGGATCTGTCATTAAAGCTGCTTGATTATTCCCTGGCCGGTATTGAGAAAGAGCGAGTTGAGGAAATAAGCGAAACCCTGGAGCTTTGGGGGCTGCGCACGTTTAATGAATTTGCCGGATTGCCTTTGGCTGGGGTGGCGCAGAGACTCGGACA